>JALRDS010000038.1 GCA_023259925.1 Candidatus Saccharimonadia bacterium | reverse complement strand
TACCTTGGCTTGCGCCTTCGATTAGCCCTGGAATATCTGCGATTAAAAGACTACCGTCATCAATATCGGCCACACCGAGGTTTGGTGTTAAGGTTGTGAAGGCGTAATCGGCAATTTCAGGACGTGCGTTCGATACAACGCTTAAAAAGGTTGACTTCCCCGCATTCGGGAACCCAACAAGCCCAACGTCTGCTAATAGTTTTAGCTCTAACTCGGCATCAAACTGCCCGCCTGGCTCGCCGAGTTCAGCAATTTTTGGTGCCTGACGCGTGCTTGACTTAAAATGCGCATTTCCAAATCCGCCGTCACCGCCCTTCGCAATCACCACCTCTTGGTTATCTTCGGTCAAATCGGCAATTGGCTGGCCATCTCGCTTTACAACCGTACCCATTGGAACGCTTACAATTAACGGTTCACCGCTTCGCCCACGTTTATTCCGCTTAGCACCATTTTGACCAGGCTTGGCTTTTAGTTCTGGCTTAAAGCGAAAATCAATAAGGGTATTTAAGTTCTTTGTAGCTTTAAAAATAACGTCACCGCCACGGCCACCATCACCGCCATCCGGGCCGCCTTTATCGACGTAAATTTCATGCCGAAAACTAACGGCACCATTGCCGCCTTTACCAGCCTGAATTGTCACCTTTGCGGTATCTACAAACATATTCATATTATTATAGCAAAATCACCCCTGTTTTAACAGAGGTGATTATAAGGAACGTATTGAGGTTAGTGAATATATTGGTAAGCAGCAGCTTGACCGGCTGAAATAGTTCGATCGTTTACAATACCAAACCCACCGTAGGCATAGTTGTTCATTTCAGTGATATATACATCACCGTTCGGCAGCACTCGCTCTACCACCGCTACGTGACCGTAGTACCCTGCTTGGTCTGTTAATACCGCGCCGGCTGCTGGGGTATTATTCACCGTATAGCCGGCCATTCGTGCTGAGCTTGCCCATGTGTTAGCATTCCCCCAGAAACTACCCACCGGCTTACCAAGTTGAGCTCGACGCTCATATACATACCACGTACAGTTGCCGTATGCATAACGATTACCGGCAGATGCGTACACATTCGTGTTTAAACGAGACCCAGTTGAACCTCCGTAACTGTCTGGTGAATACGAGGGTGCCGGTGCAACCACTGGCTCAGGAGCAGGCTTCACACCATCCGGGATAAGAATTTGCTTTCCAGGTGTGAGTCCGCCTAGATCTAGATCGTTTACTAATGTAATACGAGCTTCGTCTGCGTTATATTTTGTAGCAATCGAAGCAACTGTATCACCAGATTCAACTTTATATAGTACGCCGCTTTGCGGCAAAATTTTAATTTTACGACCTGGTTCAACAGCATCTCCATTGATATTATTTGCCCAGCGCACCGTATCGGCAGATATATCATACTTCGCAGCGATAGTCGGTACTGTGTCGCCACGCACTGATGTATAGGTAATTGTTTCGGTACGAGTACTATTTGGTTCAATAATTTGCGGCTTTGTAATAGCCGAAGTATCGGTTTGTGCTAATTCACTTTTAGCAGTAAGTGAAATAGAGGCATTGGCGATATTGGTGGCAATTGGCAAGTTAGCACGTGACGCTAAATCTGCAGCCACATCTGTTGCCACAAGCTCATCGACTGACGGCGCGACGCTGTCACTTGACGAGGAAGCCGATTGTTGATTTGTTGCAAGTACTTGGCTACTGACACGCTGAGGTGACTGATAGCCAATAGCAACAACGGCAATGAGTAACAGGAAAGCACTCGCATAGGCTGCGATTTTACCAGCAGACGGTGTTGAATTATATTTGCCAACCCGTTTGTGTGTTTGTGCTTGCCGAGGCAACGCAGTGGTGGATGATACCAAGCTTCCGCTTGAATCAGTATGATTACGAATTATCGTTCTCCTGCCACTCGGATTACTCCAAGGGCGATTACCAGTACTTTGTCTTTCTTCTCGCAGTAGAACGGGACACTTATGATCGACCTAATATTAGTTAATAGTAGTTGTTCTTAAGTTCCGTGTCCGTAACGACAGTTCCGGGTAATGCTCATTTACTAGGGGCTACGACATTCCACTCGCAGAAGGTAGCCGTATCAGGTCAACCTTTAGTGATGCTGAAATCCCGTAAATGTGCTTCTTTTATACTAACAATGCTTGCATTAGGTGTCAATAGATTTTTTAATATACACTTTTCAAGATATGTCAATTAAATGATTTGACACTTTTTCTCACAGTGATCGCGAATATTCTTTTCGTGACCCTCGAGTGTGCGACTGAAGTAGGTTTTGTCGTCATCTCCGCTCAAGAAGTATAAAAAGTCACCCTCGGCCGGTTTAGCTACCGAAATAAGTGCAGCTAACCCTGGTGTCGCGATTGGACCCGGTGGTAACCCAGGATATCGACGGGTATTATACGGAGAATCTAGATCAACACTACGAGGTTGACCGGTTTTATCAGCAATATATTGGTAGGTTACGTCTGAACCAAGTTCCATATTCATATCTAAACGGGACTGAAATACCTGAGACACCTGTGCTGCATCATCGGCCGTGGCCACCTCGCGCTGGATTATTGACGCCAATGTAATGCCTTCGTACAGTGTAAACCCTTTTTGCTTGTATAGTTCAACTAAGTTCTGTTTTTCGACTATCTCTACATAATACTCAAATACATACTCTAAAATCTCTGTCGGCGTAGCATTCGCTCCGAAATTGTAGGTCTCCCCATAAATATACCCCTCTAAGTCCGCTGAGTTTGGCTTACCATTAAATAACGGGGTGTCATAGGTAGCGGTTAAGGCTGCGTCAACAGCAGTTTCGCTGTAGCCCGCATCTAATAACACCTGGCGGTGTTCGGCTAACGTGCCGCCCGGCAAAAAAGTAATCGAGAACGTATCGGTTGTACCTGATGTAAGATGTTTAACGATAGTTGGTACATCTTCATTTTTTCCTAATCGATACGAACCGGCCTGCAAGGCACCAGCCTGCCCCGCAATCCGCACGTACCAACCAAACGCCGTCTCACTCCGAATAAGATCATTCGTCTTTAGTAAGCCGGCAATTTGCTCAGGTCCAGTTCCTGCGTCGATTGTGATTTTCACTTTCTCGTCACTATTCGGCTGCACTGCGTGTAAGTTTTGGCTATACCAAATATATACCCCTGTAATGAGGAGCAGCGCCGTTACAAAAAGTGTGATAGCCACACCGAATAAGCGTTTTAGCCATTTCGATTTCTTCGGTGTTTTTACCGACAGTGACCCAGCCTCGTCCGAGAGTGAACGTGGTCGGACCGCATTGGTGCTCGGCGGGGGGATAGACGGTGATTCAGCAGATATACTTGCCACACCATCTGACGCAGGTTCCTGTAGCACTTCAGGTTGCGTAGGTTGATCTGTGAAAGCTACATCACGTGGCGTTGGTCGCTGGAATACCGGCCGATCATCACGCTGAGAGCGCGGTGATTTAATATCATTCATAGTCGTTGCTCCATATAGTCTTGTAAGATTATCGCCGCAGCTTCGCTGTCAATCTCACCTTTTTCATATACCTTGCGCCGGCTCGAGAGTCGCTGCTCGGCAATCACACTCGTAAGTGATTCATCTTGAAACACTATTGTTGCATCGATATCTTCAAGTTTTTTTGCAAACAATTCAGTCACTGCAGTCTGCTCGGTTGCTTCGCCAGATTGATTTCGGGGATAGCCAATCACAATTGTATCAATCCCATTAGCAATAACCTGCTCGGCTATTGCCGCTACCTCACGCCCATCAACGGTAATATACTCTTGCGGAATTGCAATCCGAACAGCAGTGTCGGCTATAGCCACGCCAATACGTGCGGTTCCGATATCAAGCCCCAGCAGCTGTTTACTTCTTGCCATTAACGTCGAAACGAACCGTTACCTTTTTCTCGTCGTTCGGCACCGAACTGACCCAGAATGGGAAGTAGCTGACATCTACATCCTCTACGCCACGAATTGTCTGCAGGGCTTCTTGAATATCTCCACCCTTCTTTCCGAGCGCCTGTTTTCGAATCTGGTCTTCACTCAGCCGAGGCCCGACTTTCGCTGTAGCCACCAATGTCAGTGATGCACCCTTATCGGTGTTGGTAATATCCTGAAACTCAGCTTCATCTTTTCCGTTGCTATATACAAACTGGTTGTCACTGTCTTGTAGTTCTTTCTTGAGGTATGCGTCTAGGAAGGTACCAATCTCAGCCGCACTTACGCCGTATAGGCTATATGTCACCTTAGCACTTAACGTCGACACCCCGTCAGGTGCTTCAGCACCAACATCCGGTGCAGTAGTAACCGCACTATAGCTAACTCCAAAGCTGCCTTCAATATACTTCGCGCCCTTTAGTGAAGATTTTAACTCATCCTCCATGCTCTTGTTCTCGTCTTCTACAAGGCCCTCTTTGGCCTTCTGCACGTCACCAGCGGTAACAACCTTAGCAATCTTATCCGTACCACCAGAAGTAGGATCATCAAGCGTAGCAGAAACATTATTTGGCGCACCAGACAAACTTCCACTGGCGGCATTGTACTTTGCACCTTGTTCGGCGGCAGTAACGCTAACACTTTCTCCTTGGTAATTTGAAATACTTAGCGTTACAGTTTCGTCAGTTACGAATACAACACCAGAACCGGCCGTCAAACGCGTACCCGCAGGAATGGTCACTCCGTTAATTGCCGTGCCGGCATCGCTGGTAGAAAAGGTCACAACGCCTGTCGCCTTATCGCCGACGTTTTTACTCCCCGTTGCGGGAAATTCGATTTGTCGATCTTCAGACTTCGTAACCTTTATGGCTTTTACAGTTGCTTTCGCAGCGTCCGTTGTCGCGGTATCACTCACCGTAATCGGCACATTGACTGATGAATCATTCGTCTTTGCTGACACGAGCACCGTCGCCCTTGGCGCAAATACAATAGCCCAGATTAAAAATGCAATAAGTGCAACCCCGGCAACAATAAACAGAATCATTCGCTTACGGAACGTATTGAAGTCTGGTACTTTTGAGGTTTTGCTTTTCTTAGTGCGCGCCGGTTTGACCGGTTCACCATCTTTCGGTGGCTCGGCTAAATCAGCAATGACACTACTGGGCACATCAACAGGCGACTCTTCATCGCTGGCGATTTTTTCATGGATTCCGATTGGCAGTGCACTCCCATCTATCACATCGTTCTCATCGTCAATTTCAAGTGCCGCAATCGGTGCAATTTCTGGTTTCGACTGTAAGTTTTTTGCAACAGGCAACTTAGCCGATGCCGCGAGGCTACTAAGGGCATGGTTATTCGTAATAAGCACTAACCGCTTGTCGCTTTGCCGTGCGGCACGCTCAAGTAGGCGTAAATTTACAGCAGACTGCAATACACCAATTCGCTTTGGCGGCACCAACGCAACAATCTTTTGCTTTGAAGCTTTTACTTTCGAAATTATGGCAGTAATGTCATCTTCGACATCAATATAGATAACGTCTTTGTTCATCTGTTATATACGGAGTATCCGGTTTAATTTTTCTTTGATCGAACCATCGTCGGCACTACCCATCATTGTATCATAGCCCACTCGTAGCAATCCCATAGCAGTAATAAAGGTATGGTCAGTCACATTGCCTGTCCCGTCCTCAATACCCACTACTTCTTTTGGTGAAATATGATGCACGCTCGGCCTTTTTGTAAAGGGTAGTTCTTTGTACCACTCTTTACTTTCAAGCGCCTCTACTAACTTCTCAAGGCTCGACCCACCGCCACAAAGCAGTATTCTGTTGGGGAGGTGATCAACTGAATCAAACTCACTCAAGGCAAGCTCAACTCCAGCCAGCCATACGTCGATTGTTTTATCGATGGCTGTTTCGGCATGCTTTTTAATACTTGGCTTAATTTGTTCATGTCCAAGATTTATCTTAAGCTTTTCGGCATCTTTATAGGTTAAATCCATCTCGCTCGCAATAGTGCGAGTGAAGCTACGGCCACCAATACCAAACATCCTGGTTCCTTCAACGCCGCCATCGTTCACTACGGCAATATCGGTCGTACCACCACCCACGTCGGCTAGCACTGCGGTAAAGTTGCTCGAGGCATCGTTCCCGAGCACGCTGCGACTTACCGCAAACGGCTCGGCCGCAACCGCCACCAACTCAAGCGCTAACTCATCTGCTACGCGCTCTAACGCTCCAATGTGAACCATTGGGGCAAACGCGGTGTATATCTGCACGGCAACATCTTTGCCCTGAAACCCAATGGGATTGCTCACTTTGTAGCCATCTATATGAATACTGACCAAAGCGGAATTTACCAGTTTTACTTCAACTTCTTCGTTGCCTGTTTCGAGTGCGATCTGTTTTTGCGCCTTACCCTGGGCTCGTTCTTGCACTTTTTCAATGATGAATTCCATTTCAGACACATCCAACGGACGGTCCGGCTGCGGACGGCGGTAGCGAATCGTATTGGTAACGCCCTTTACCAGTTCGCCGGCGATTCCAATCACCACACGCTTTGCCTGTAAACCTGCTTGCTCTTCAGCATCACCCAGCGCAGCTTCACAGTTTTGCACCACACCAGCAATATCAGCAATCGCACCTGAATGCATATCACTCACATCTTGCCGCCTGCGACCAACACCCACAATCTTCAGTTGATCATCTTCCATTCGGGCAATTAACGCTTTTACAAACTCCGTTCCAATATCAAGTGCAACAATATGCTGCTTATCATCTGATTCTTGTCGCGCCTGCGTAAATTCACGAAATTTTTGAAATACCATAAGTGTTTCCATTATATACCAGTCATGAAGCCATCGCCAATAGATACGTATTGATTTTTCATTGCTTTTATGTTAAAATAGAAATATATGAAAGAAATCTTTCAGCGCAGTACGGCAGAGACTACCCAACCAGATAGTTTCCACGAACAATCTAATGTTGCCCTTTTAGAGCTTGCTGCAGACCTACCCCAAGTAATGGCAGAATTCACCACCGCTCTTGAAAAATCAAAAACACGGCCTGCAAAAGAAATCGACGGCTACTATTTGAGCGACCCAACTCAAACTATTTTTTATGCCTATCCTCGAGAAGTAAAAGAGTATTTGGATCTATACGGATGCACTCCAGAGATAGTAAAAATTTCCAGAGGCATGGATACTGCCACACATGGATCATTGCACCAGCTTGCGATTGAGATAGGCTGCGATAATGGCAGCTTAATTTCAATTACCTGCCCTGCAGATGCACCACTTGATGAGACCTACACCCTGGAGTTTATAGACAATTCAGAATACTCGAGTCGTCGTTCATGCACCCCAGGCGAAATAAGCACACTGCTATCATCGATCGTCCTTTCGCCTGATCAACTATCAGATGTGGATGAGCGACGAAGAAATGGTGAAACAGTAGACGATATCAATCCACGATCTCCTTTTTTTCAGCAATCACTCAATGCTCTTTTAGAAGATAAAGCTGATGACTTTTCATCATCACAAACATATCATCTTACTCTAGACCAGAGCGGCGAAAATGATGGCGACGTTCAACCTTCGTTCGTACTAAAGGTTGATCAGTACGCCAACGGTGCATCCGCCTATGATATCTCTGTCACAATGGGTTATGCCGACTCTACGTTAGAGCAAGAATCCCAACTCCATACGATGCTCGAAGTTCATGATGACGGTAGTCTAGTTT
>JALRDS010000075.1 GCA_023259925.1 Candidatus Saccharimonadia bacterium | reverse complement strand
TTATTGAGTTGATTGAAAAGACTCGTGAGCTCTCAAAACTAAAGAATACCTACGTAGATACGTTACCGACGCAAGTAGACGAACAGTCGCGCCTGCATACCACCTTTAATCAAGATGTGGCCGCCACTGGACGGTTAAGTAGCACCAGCCCGAACCTGCAAAACATTCCGATTCGTACCGAGGCGGGCCGCAAAGTGCGCGATGCTTTTATTCCCGAAGAGGGCAGTGTGTTTGTCAGTGCTGATTATTCACAGTTTGAGCTACGTTTGGCAGCAGTGCTTGCTGGTGACGAAGAGCTGATTAACGATTTCAATGGTGATATTGATATTCATACCAAAACAGCCAGTGATGTGTACGGTATTCCAATGGATAGTGTGACGAAAAATCAGCGGCGTGATGCTAAGGTAATTAACTTCGGAGTGCTGTATGGCATGGGACCACATGCGTTAGCAGCGAACACCGGTATGACTTTCATGCAGGCGAAAGAGTTCATTGACAAGTACTTTGAGTTACGGGCGCCAATTCGAAAATTTATTGACGATACGTTGCAAAAGGCGAAAGATGAGGGATTTGTTGAAACCTTTCATGGACGTCGCCGACCTACTCCAGACGTTACCAGCAGTAATTTTATGGTACGTGAAGCTGGCAAGCGGGCTGCTGCTAATATGCCAATTCAAGGCACAGAGGCTGATTTGATGAAGCTTGCCATGATTGCCGTTGACGAGAAAATAGGTGATCTTGGGGTGCAAATTTTGCAAATTCACGATTCAATCCTGATTGAATGTCCAAAACAGAATGCAGACGCGGTGAGTGATATATTGAAGGCTACCATGGAATCAATTGCGCCTGAGTTGCCGATTAAGTTAAAGGTTGATGTTAGCGTAGGAAATAATTGGGGGGAGGTATAGTGATGGATCAACAGAGACTCCAGCGGCTGCTGGGTAAGCAAAAGTACATGGTGCTTGCCGTTACCTTAGAAGACGGCACGCCGTGGGCTGTACCGGTTAGGGTGCTGGGGCATAGTAAAAATGAGTTCACATGGGACTCGCGACTTGATACCGTGCATTCGATTGCAATTACAGAGCGACCTTCTGTTGCTGTGACTATGTTTTATAGCGACGAGAATGAGCAAACAGGCCTCTATATGAACGGTACGGTACGTCTTGTTGAAGAAACTAAACCAGGGCTTGGCCGGTATATATTTGTCGCTAAGGATTGCTGGCTCAACGATGAAACATTCGTTAAACGGCCTGTCGATCTAATGTAGCTACATTTTGCTTGTGCTCTTTTTTTACTCACTGTATACTCCAGGGTAATGACTACATCGACTAAATGGATTTATGCATTACTTGGATTCGTTGTTTGTTTCTATAGTTGGTGGGTGTTTCCGGGATTATGGCTCATCTACTTTGGTTTTTTGGCGATACTTGCGTTTATACCTACAAAGCCGTCAGCACATACACCCATTCAATCGGCTGCTCAGGCAGCGACAGTTCATCAGGGCAAACAGACCAATCCCGACCCGATATCAGATGATGTCGAAGCAATTATTGCGGCGATTGAAGCCCGCATACGCGAAGCGGTCGATCCTGCAGTTCAAGATGGCCTCCGACAAGCATTACAGGAGGTGCAGCGCGTTTCAGCAGCCTCAGTAGCTGATGACCAGCTTGCAAGGTATAGCCATCAGGCGGTTCAAGCTCCTCAGCCTGTTCAAACTGAGCAAGAAATTGCTGCAGCTAAAAAGCAGCAGGAGCTTCGTAATATAAATACACTGCTGTACGTCGCATCCTTTTTGTTAGTTGGTGCAGCGGCACTGTTTATAGGGCTCGGTACCAATTTGCCAGAATTTATAAAGTTTAGTTTGGTGCTTATAGTGGCGGTTGGATTCTACGGCGTAGGCATGGTGCTTCACCGAATTAGTGAACGACTCCAGCCGGCAGGTGTAGCCTTTGTAGGCACGGGGCTGGCGCTGATTCCATTCGTAGGCTTAGCATTCTATAGTTATGTGGTAGACGATGGTCCATTGGTATGGTGGCTCACTTCATTGATTGGCCTAGCTGGATTCTGGTTGGCGCTTCTTGAGCTAAAAAAACCGATTGTATCGTATCTTACACTGGCGTTTGTATTTTCAGTCGTCACATCGAGCGTGTCCGCATTACATGCACCTTTTGTGTGGTATTTCGTAGCAATTATCCTCACGAGTACTGTGCTGCAATATATTAGCCACAAGTCGCCTACATGGCTTCCGCACGAACTTAAGCTGCCATTAGAGCAAAATGCACAGTTGGCGGCACCGGTAGCGCTACTTGGAAGCATACTTGGCCTAGATGTATTAAGTGCCGGCGACTACACAATCATTAGTGGTGTTGGAATGCTACACTATGCGGTACATTCGCTTGGATATGGCAAGCAAGATACGAGTAAGTATCTAGAGTGGGTACTAACGCGTGTTACGGGGCTATCGTTCATTTTGTCGTTTACCTATTTGGTTACTGAAAGTTGGCCGTGGGTAAGTTTTGCATTGTTAACGGGTGCGGTAGTGCTGTACGGTATATCACTTATAGGCCGATCGTTTGATTCTCGTGAAATATGGTGGTTCTGGGTGGCGCAAGGGCTTATCGCCGTTGCTATTTTCGGCTGGCTAGGGAATATGGTTCAGGTGAGCGCTGGGCTTATTATTTTAGGTGTTATCAGTGCTCATCAGCTATATATCGTAAAGAACGCGGTGCTTGGTATGGCTGGCGTAGTCGCTGCGGCTCTATTGCCGTTCACAATTAGCTTTGGCGTGATTGATCCGGAGCCAAGGGTAGAGTATGTGGCGCTGACTATGTTGATGACAACAGGGTTAGCGATAGGAGCGCGAGCTGCACTCAATACTAGCCGTACGGCGTACAAGTACGTCATGTCGGCATTGTACATGGTGTTTGCGGCTGAGGCTGGGTTACTTGCACTCATCAGTGCGGACCAGTGGTGGATAGGCGCAATTGTATCGAGTATCGCCGGGTTGCTGTATCTGGCAAGCTTTATTGAGCGTCAGCCAGCTATTCATGTTGTATCAAACCTCGTGGCTGTTTGTGGTGTATATGCGCTGTACTCAGCGTTTCTTGATAGCATGACCTGGTCGTGGTTGGTAACAGCATGGACACTGGGTGTAGCGTGGTATGCACTCAGATGGTACTTTGCTCAACCAGACTCGAGCGATGAAACAAGAAGCCAGATTATGTTAGCTTCGACGCTAACACTGCTTTCATTTGTTACGCTGGTCTTGATGTGGGTGAGTGAAACTACAGTAGCGGCGGCACTGACCGGCTGCGCGCTCGCGGCCATAGTTGCCTACGAGGGGTTGGTTCGCAAACAAGTGCTTTACTATGAAATTGCTATGTATATTGCTACGCTTTGTTTGCAGCGACTCATCGGCTATGTTTATCCAGATACAAATGCACTTATCTATACACACTGGTGGGCAATGGTGATTGGCTTAGCTGGGTTACTGTATTTGCGGCGCCAGCGTGAACATGCGACAGTCCGTGCAATTGTAGCGCTGGTCTTTTTTAGCGTACCGACTGCACTATTCGCGCTCACTGAGGGTGATGGCTATCAACTACTGTTTTTGATAGAGCACACCCTCTTAATTGTGGCTGGTGTAGTAATGAGTAAAAAAATTGCAGTGCAGTGGGGTGCAATTGGCGTGGCAGTATCGGTACTCTGGCTTTTAAAAGGCTACACCTACATTCTACTTGCACTGCTTGCATTTGGACTAATTGGGTTCGCTATTTGGCGATTACTCAAGAAAGTGTAGCTTCTCGTGTGGCGTCGATTTATCCCAAGTAAACGAATAGGTGAGAGTACGCTACACTATCAAACGCTTAAGACAATTCGTACGCTTGAACAGGCCTCGTTGTACGTGCAAACGTTACGTGAAACCCCAGAGCCTCACAAGCTTGATGAACGGCTAACATACTACCGGTTGCTACTTATTGCGCAAACGCCACAGGCAGTCAAAGCACAATGGCAAATGGATATCCATAAACATGGGTACCACAATCGACACAAACGGCTATTTGAATTAATTGATTTCAATGACACCTTCGTTTCGCTTGTGCTGCTTACACCAATCCATCAGCGTGTGGGGCTACCTGAATCGTTACGCTTAGAGATGGAACGATTTTGCCGTAGCGTTCAGTCGCCAATGTTTAGTGGTGAGCAGTTTGAGGCCATTGTGCGTGGGCTGGGCAGGGAAATTGCGGTCTATACAGCGGCAGAGCAACTTGGCTACAAGGTACGCATGACTTCACGCACCCAAGATGCATTCGGCATCGATATGATGATTATTCAGCCGGGTACAGAAAAACGCATGTACATTGATTGTAAAACCCCAAGTGCCTATCGGCATCGACTGGAGGAACTTGTTAAACATGGGCACATCAGTGATGCGCAGTTACTGAAAGCAGATGAAGAAGACTTTATAACCCATGACCAACACCATAATGGAGACACGGTACCCGTAACATTGCTTTGTATTCGACCAGATACCGTGGGATATATCCATACCTTTGCATTTGATGAGCCAGCTAGGTTTAAACTGCTGCTCGAGCGTATGTTTAACAGTATCGATGATCGCAGAGTACTGGACATTTTTGCAAAAAAGTGGTAACATATAAGTATGCAACGGAGTAACAGTTTTAAGGCTTTGCCGATTATTATTACCATTATCGTTATTGCACTAGCCATTGCCGCTATTGTGAGTATCGGTCGCGCAATATTTACTAGTGGCGACTCATCTGAAGAAACAGTACTTGTAGACGAAGGCAGGGAAGCGCTTCTCAATACTACCGGTGGACGCAGCGTACAATTGACTGTACGTGGTCCAATTGTGGCTGACGAAGCGTTTAAAAGCTACCAAGTAGAAATTTCAAACTCGGAACGATCTATTACAGCTTACGAGGGCTACTTGGAGTCACGTACCGATGGCACAACGCTTAGTAATAATACCCGTGCCTACGAACAATTCGTCTATGCGCTCGATAAGGCAAACTTTATGAAGGGCCAGGAAACAGAGGATGATCTACGCGGTATATGTGCCACTGGCTATGTCTACGAATATGCAGTGTTATCTGGCGGTAGCCCAGTAAAAATGCTATGGACATCAACCTGCAGTGGTTCAAAGGGATCGCTTGATGCATCGCGTGAGCAACTCACAAACTTGTTCCTTGAACAAATCCCTGACTCGGCAGATTACATTCCCTTTGAACGCTCATTTCGTCTTAGTCTCTAGTTATCCGGTATACTAGTAACTATGATTAAAGCTTTGATTTTTGATTGTTTTGGCGTGTTGTACTGGGACGACTTAAACCGCATATATAATTTAGTCGGTGATGATAACTTCCAGGCCTTGAACGACCTTATTCACGCATTCGATCATGGCTATATAGCCAGTCAGGACTTTCTAGCTCAGATAGCAGTACTCGCTGGTGTTGACGCTGCGGAAGTAGCGAAAGCCATGCAAGATAAGCAATCGCCAAATCAAGCACTTATGGACCGTTTGGTGGAGCTACGGCAAACCTACAAAGTGGGATTACTCAGTAATATGGGTAGCGACACACTTGATAGTGT
>JALRDS010000053.1 GCA_023259925.1 Candidatus Saccharimonadia bacterium | reverse complement strand
GATAACCACGATTACTATAAGGAGTTCAACAATAGTAAAACCACTGCGCCTCATTAAAAGCTTGCTCCACCAGACGACCAGTACCCCCACGCCCAGCAATTACGAGTGGAATCGGCCATAGATGGATTTTGCTGCACAGCTATTGGACACAACGCCCTAAATCCATCAGTAACTGAGTTCGAACTATGTGCGATAAGTTTATAATCTACCCCATTTGAGCGATAAAGATAATCAGACGAGGCAGAAAGTGGCGATGGCCCAGGTACTGATGATATATAATTTGGTGCCAATCCAGGAACAAAGTTTTGCGCGTACGCACCATACCCACGATAGCCACGCCATGTATTACTATTATCAGGATACACGCCATTTTCGGCATAGTACATCTGGATTGCCTTGTTGATAGTAAGTAATTCACTATTCACTTTTGCCAAATTTGCTCGGTTTTGAATACCGTTATATGCCACCACGCTAATGGAAGCCAAAATTGCAATCACTACAATAACAATTAAAAGCTCAACTATCGTAAAAGCATTGTTATTTTTCATACTACTTAATATATCATGCTTACGCTACGGGCTCAGCGTAACAAGCTTGGCGTAGGTCATTCCATAATTAGTTGTGTAATCTGTGTAGGTTGTTGCGTTACACGTAGTACCAATCTGCTGTGCCACCGTTTGCGATGGAGCGTTTTCTAGGCGAGCTAGTACGACTCTACGGCTTGTATCGCCCGCAACACACTCTGATATCATATACGCGAAACTCGGGGCGCTTGTGGCTTTTATATTCTGCGGGTCTATAACATTTTGATCAATCGAACGATGTGCAATAAGAAGTTGCCGCACTGATTGTGGAGATGAGTATGCGCTATCAAACCAGCCAACCCCCGTTCCACCCAGTGCACCAGCGTTCATTGTTGCAAAACTACCACCAGTTTCACTTGACCAAAGTTGTAAGCCTTTCGCTATTTGATTTATGTCACTCACCCGTTTCGAGTCTCTAGCTCTTTGCTGAATACCGTTATACGCCACAACGCTTATAGAAGCCAATGTGGCGATTACCACTATAACGATGAGAAGTTCTACAATAGTGAAGCCTCGAGTTACTTTAGCGGTCATAGGTTGATAACTTTAGCGCCACGCATACCATAATTTGTTCTCGGTGCAGTCGTACAACCTAAGCTTTCAGCAGCAGCAACATCTGATGAATCTTGAGCTGTCGGAGCGCGAAGATGGTAGTACAGAGCATATCGCCCTGCTGTTCCACAAGCATAAAACATCAACGTAAATCTCCCGTCGGTTGTACCAGGCGAATAAATCGTATTATTCGGCAAGCTCCGTGTATAATTTGCCGGAACAAGATTTTTAGACCTCAAAATGTCCTCAATCGAACAAGCATAGGATCCACTTGCGGTCCATCCACCGCTACCGTCAACACAATTTTCTCCGGACCCTATGGCAGTTGTAGAGCTCCATCCACCCACTGGCCGTTGACCAGTCTCTGCATTCCACCGATATAATGCCTTAACGTAACTATCAACCCCAGCACGAACAGCAACATCGCTTGCCCTGTTTTGAATACCGTTGTATGCCACCACGCTAATGGAAGCCAAGATTGCAATCACTACAATTACAATTAAAAGTTCAACAATAGTAAAGCCTCGCTTACTCATTTTCAAATTTATACCTAAAAAGATAATCTGAACCTCCACCCCATGTACGACTAGAACAAACTAATGCTGGATCGCTACGCGGTATATTTGAGACGCTACTGTACCCATACGAGAAAAATACCATTAGAGCCCCTTTACCTGCTGGACACCCGTATGTACCTTGGGGGTCTGCGTAGCGAAAATAGCGGTAGAAACTACTTCCACTATTATCAGGGTCTACTGGGACTTCACTGAAATACGCGGGCTTCAGTGATTCCATGAAAGTGCCAGGAGTATCTGTACTTTGTTCAAACGAGCCCGAAGGCCCAGTAGGCGTTGCATACGGATATTGACCATTCGTGATTTTGTATGCCTCGAGCGCCTTGAGTATATTTAAAGCCCCGGTTGCCCGACTAGCGTCCTTTGCTCGTCCTTGAATACCGTTGTACGCCACAACGCTAATTGCAGCCAATATAGCAATAACAACGATAACAATTAATAGCTCGACGATTGTAAATCCAAGGTGACGTTGCCCATAACGTTTCATATATCAAATTGTACCATGGAACAATTTATAGTGCTTGTGGTGGATAGACAGAGGCATCAGCACTGACAATAGCAGGCTGATTCTGAGTACTCATACGCTCTTTACGCAGCTGATTCCTAACATCATGCACTTCAACCACTGCATTTAACACTACAAGCAGTAGCGCTGCAGCGGCCGGTAAGCCGGTAATCACAATAACCGCCACGCCTACTATAATTGTAACGTGCATAACGACGATTCTTTTGTACGGGTCGGACATGGCTGCGTTAATATTTTTTTGAGTAGCTGGCAACAATAACGCCGTCACAATACTCGTTATCGATACAATCGCCCATCCAAAAATAAGCGGCTGTATGCTAAAAGGTTCGCCAAAATTCATACCAGTGAACGCGCCATCTAATATCGAGAACAAAAACATCCCATGTACCAATGTAAAGATACTGTAGTGTAGGGTGAAGAACGTACCCATACCTAGCTTTAGCCAAATGCGAAACTTATTAGGGATTTGCATGCCAGACGCACTCCCTTTTCCCTTCAAAATTGATGCATCAGACCGCGCGATATCTATAAGAGCAAGTACCCCCGCGGTAATGTTATAGAGCCAGTAGAATACGAGTACCTGACGCCAATCCCACCCTAAAAATGCAACTCCAGTAAACCCAACCCCTAGAGACACTATTGGCGTAACAACTAATGCAAGTCGGGAATTAGCTAGTAGGCTCATTCAGATTCTTCGTTTGACTGGAGGTCTTCCATGCTACTAATAAGTACATCGCGGGGTCGTGAGCCGTCGGCTGGGCCAATCACGCCCTGCTCCTCCATCTCTTCAATGATGCGCGCCGCGCGGGCGTACCCGATACGCAAGCGTCGTTGCAGTAGGCTGGTTGAGGCTTTGCGGCTCTCAATCACTACGCGCAGGGCGTCCTGATACATGTCATCACCGCCTTCGTTACCCATGTCCATAACGACGCCACCTTTGCCGTTCAGCTGCACTGGCTGGGCAATAATGTCATCGTTGTATTGCGGTGGCCCCTGCATACGCAAATGGTCGGTAATCTTTAGCACTTCCTGATCCATTACCCACGCACCCTGAATACGCTTTGGTTTTGGCATCTCTGCCGTTTTCATCAGCATGTCACCTTGGCCTAACAGTTTTTCGGCACCAATTTGGTCAAGGATGGTACGAGAGTCAATTTGCGAGGCTACCGTGAAGGCAATACGAGCTGGCACGTTGGCTTTAATTAGTCCCGTAATAACATCGACACTCGGGCGCTGTGTAGCGAGCACTAGGTGAATTCCCACCGCACGAGCTTTTTGCGCCAGTCGCACAATGAGTGCCTCAACATCGCGAGCGGCTACCATCATTAGGTCGGCTAGCTCATCGATTACAATCACAATGTACGGCATCGCGCCATCGGCAGCCTCAGACGAATCACCGTTTTCGTCACTCACGGCAATTTTGCGGCCGCGACTGGCAAGCGATTGATTGTAGGTTTTAATGTCTTTAATTTTGGCGTCGGCGAGTAGTTTGTAGCGGCGCTCCATTTCATTAACTGCCCACTTGAGCGCACTAATAGTTTTCTCTGGCTCAGTAATTACCGGGGTTAGCAGATGTGGAATGTCTTCGTACGGTGCCATTTCCACTTGCTTTGGGTCAACGAGGATCAGTTTCATTTCACTTGGGCTATTACGATAGAGCAAGCTAGAAAGCAAGGTATTAATCATCACCGACTTACCACTACCAGTCTGCCCCGCTACAAGAAGGTGTGGCATTTTGTTCAACTGACCAACCACAGCTTCACCAGAAATATCTTTACCCACCGCAAACCCTAATGGTTCATGTACGGCATTCCATTGTTTGCTTTCTAGGATACCGCGAATACGCACATCAGCCGCACGACGGTTCGGTACTTCGATACCCACGGCCCGTTGGCCTGGAATCGGAGCTTCGATACGAAGGCTCTGAGCGGCCAAGTTAAGCGCAATATTAGTTTCGAGTGCCGTAATGCGCGTAAGCTTTACGCCAGATGGCGGTTTTAATGTGTATTGCGTTACCTTCGGCCCGATATTAGCACCTTCCATTTCGACACCAATGCTGAACTCGGCAAGCGTATCTTTAATAATCTGGGCGTTGTGTTGCACATCACCAGCGTCGGCTGGATTCTGCTTCTTTTCAAGTAAGTCAAGGCTCGGTGCTTTCCAGTTCGGATCACGCACACTCACCAGCGCAGTAGCGGCTTCAGCTGCTTTATCCTGCGGTACACTGCCCTTCAACGTACTCAGTCGAGAAGATTTTTTGTCTTCTTTAACACTAGTCGGGTCAGCAACCGGTACACCTGCATTCATTTTGAATTCAGCTGTTTCACCACGAACATCTAACTGAGCAGCCTTTTTCATAATCTTTACATTTTCTTTTTGCTCAGTTTCTTCACTGCGCGTACGGAGTAATTCCCATAGGCGGCTAATAATAACAAACGGTGAAATACGCAGCACAAACAGCGTAGTGAGCACAATAAGGAGCAGGTACACAAATATTGCCACCCCGCCGTCCACTAGTGCTAGAGTTCCGTCGTTCAGGGTTTTGCCTAAAAAACCACCGCCACTGAGTGGATGCTTTGCAAGTAACCCAAATAGCCCCGCGAACCACATAACAATAGCGAACGCGGAAACATAGATGATGAACGGCAATCGATTATCTTGCGCGCGAAATATTTCAATAGCCAAGTAAATAAATAGTAGTGGCAGCACATATACTGCGTAACCAATACTCGCTAAACAGGCTGCTTGAAGCCACTCTAAAATAGGCCCGCCAACACCAAACCACGCAACAATTAACAGGACACTAAGTGCCAATAGCACCACTGCCCCAACCTGACTCCAAAAGCCAGCCGGCAAAGTATGTTGCGGTACCTGCTTGACCGGTTTACGCTTCGATGATGCTCGTTTTTTCTTTTTTGCTGCCATAGTTCTTATTCTTAACTTACTCGTAGTATACGAGATGTGTCTACCCCCTGTCGAGGTAGTTGTACATTGTTATTGTAGCATAAAATGCAACAAAATGCAATGCTTATGCTTGCGTTTGGAAGTTACTGGTTATATAGTTACATCCGCACCTTAGCATATCAGCTACCCCCCCGAGAGGACACCGATAGCATGCAGCACATCATTGAGCTGACACTGGCAAAGCGCACACCGTCAAAAGTGAAAGTGCAATACGACCTGAAGGATTCCGTGGTCTTCCGCCTGATTGGCGTGTGCAACTTGCAAATCGCACAACTGCTCTGGGACACCGGATACCCATTCACCAGTATCGCCGGCGTTTCGTCAGCAAACCAGTTGCACGCACTGTTCATTGCAGAGTACGACAGGGTGACGTTAGACACAAACCTCAGAGGCTCCAAGACACTGTCTTCAAGCCTTGATGTCAGCATGATACCATCGGGCGACCACCTCTCGCCTGGATGGATCCACATACGTCTGCGGGGTAGCAAGGAGTATATCTACCATGGTCATGTCTTGAACGAATCGCTCGTGTAAGGCATGCCTGTAGATTGCACCCCGCTCCGTTCAATCTGGCTCTACCGGTATGAAAATACCCCGCCGATGAACTGGCGGGGTATTTTCATTTATCGTTTCAAGTAGCTATCTATTAACGCAACATCATCGGCATCTTTTTGACGGCCAGTTTGTAATTTGGTAAGCCGCACAAGTTCGGGCGTAGCCACCCAAATACCCGTTTCATCATCTTGTTCACTCAGTTTTCCGAGCTCGGGTAAATACATACGCCCCTTGCCGCATTGGTTATACCGCTGCATAGAAAAGTCCCATCGGTGTGAGTCAAATCGCTTTAGCGTGTCACGGCGAGTGATTACCTCCACAGGCCTCCCTGCCTGGTTGATTCCTACGGTTAATCGCGTAGCTAAAAACCCGAGTTCTTTTTCAAGAAATAAATTGTTCTCTAAGCTTGTGACGATATCAATATCTCCCCCTGGTTGCTCTGGACGAATACCCCGTACAACTAAGGCGGAGCCATGAGTGATCACTACTTCCTCGGGTTGCGGTATTTTGAGTGCGGCAACTTCCTGGATGATGTGGTGGTTGAATGTTGTCACGGTAAATTAACTAGTAGCCGCGTGTGTCTTGGTGTTGCTTTGGCTGTGTAGCTTCGGTATCTGGCACTTGCTTTGGCGGAAACTTCTTTGGATTTGGACGATTGAATGGCTTGGCCTGAGCTTTGTTCGCAGCAGGTTTGTTATTCTGCTGTGGCTGGCTGTTAGCGCCGCCAATTTCATTAATAACCGGGATAACAATCGGCGTACGGCGAGTTTGGTCGTACAGAATGTGCGTAATCTCGTCTTTAATTTCTTTCTTCATTTGGTCGATATCGACCTTCTTGCCGCTAAAGCCACGAGCAACTTTTTGCTTCAGGTATTGGCGGATGAGCCCCATTAACTCTTCTGAGTCGCGCAGATAAATAAAGCCACGGCTAATGATGTCTGGGCTGGTAAGTAGGCGGCCGGTACCCCGCTGCAACGTAAGCACCACTACAAACATTCCTTCGTTGGCCATGTGGATACGGTCTTTTAAGACCACTTCGCTCACCACTGCGCCTGAATCGTCGTACATACTACCACCAACTGGGATACGACCATTTTTCTTGGCGCCATCTGGGGTTATCTCGATTACATCACCACTGTCACATACGAATATGTTGCTGCGTGGAATGGCTGCTTCTTTTTCGGCGAGCCGTGCGTTGTGGACAAGCATGTGGAATTCACCGTGAATTGGCATGTAGTAGGTTGGGTTAAGTGCGTTAATCAGCTTAACGTGATCATCGTAGTAGCCGTGCCCAGAAAGGTGCAACGGACCAACACCAGTTAAGTGTGTTTTACCGTTTTGAATAACTTCACTTCCCTCACGCATAAGGCCGTCGACTGTACGTACTACGTATTTTTCGTTACCTGGAATTGGGTTCGAGCTAAACACTACGATGTCGGAGTTTTTAATTTTAATGTGCTTGTGCGAGCCACTGGCCATACGGTTAAGTACTGCGTTAAATTCACCCTGTGAACCAGTACATACAATAGTAACTTTGCTATCAGGCAGCTTCACGATGTCTTCCATCTTCACTACTACGTCTTTTGGTACCTTAATAACGCCAGCACGCAACGCCACTTCAAGGTTTTGAATCATACTGTAGCCAGCAAAAGCCACCTTACGGTCGTACTTCTTCGCTTCCTCTAAGATGATTTGCATACGGTGAATTTGGCTTGAGAAGGCACTTAAAATTAAGCGGCTGTTCGGGTATTTAGTCATTACTTGGCCAATACTTGCCTGAATATCGAACTCACCGTGGTGGTGTGTACCATCGCTTTCACAGTTGGTACTTTCGTTCATAAGCAGCAAGATGCCTTCTTTAGTAGCAATTTCAGTGAGACGCTCAAGGTCAAACTTCTTCCCATCTACTGGGGCTTCCTCAAATCGCCAGTCACCGGTGTCGATAAGTACACCAAGCGGCGTACGTATTACTACAGCGGTTGCATCTGGAATGGAGTGGTTCACACGAACTAGCTCAATACTAAAGCTATCCCCAAGCTGTACACGCTCATGCAGGTCTGGGTTTAGTTCGTAATACTCTGGCTCGTACCCGCTCTGTGATTCCTCCATGGTGCGCTTGAGCATACCAGTTGTGAATTTACTTGCGTACACAGGCGCTGGAATTTTATGAATAAGGTGACGGAACGCACCAATGTGGTCTAAGTGCCCATGTGTAAACACATGTCCGCGGATTTTATGCTTATTAGCTTCGAGGTAGGTAATGTCTGGCGTAATGTAGTTAATTCCAGGGTAATCAGCACCCGGGAACAAGAAGCCCATATCGATAACAATAATATCGTTATCGTACTCAATGGCCATCATGTTCTTACCGATACCCATTTCGCCGAGTCCACCGATTGGCATAATCTTGAGTTTAGGACCTTGTGTTGGCTTTACGCGTTTTTGGTCGGCAAGGCTAAATTGCTTGCCGTCGTAGCCGTTATAAATACTTTTGTTAACCGGCACATTAATAATGTGCTGGCTCGCACGAAGGTTCACGTCTTCAGAGGTACGGCGCTGTGCACGGAATACTTCACCGCGGCGAGTATTCGTATTGTTCAACACGGAATTATCTGATTTTCGCTTTTGTTGATTGTTTGGCCGCTTGCTCATATCATCAGCTTGCGGCTTCGAGAGTCGTCGTTGACCCATATGTTGTTTCTCCTTTTGTTATGGTAGAAATTATTTGATTTCGTAAATGAATCTGTTAGTACAAGACAAGGGTTGTTGGAATAATATAGTCTCCCCTTCTGTAGTGCTTTATATTATACCAAACGGTGATAAGAGATGGCAATGAATCGCCTTGTATACTTTTATTATAGCATAATAATGAATAGTATTCAAGTATCACTTCTTGAGTGGTACTGCGATGGAGAGGAAATCTTCCAGCAGCGTTTGTCGCAAGCTGCCATTATATAACGCCGCAGCCGGATGATAGAGTGGCACGATTAACCACTGGTATGAATTGTCGCCTAGGGTAATAGTTTTTTGTATCGCTTGACCATGAACCTCACTAATACGTGCCTCAGGTATGAAAAATTCCATGCTATGTCGTCCCAAGGTAACAATGACTTTGGGATTAATAATTTCGAGCTGACGGAGTAAATATGGTAAGAATGCCTGCTTTTCCTGCTTTGATGGGTCACGGTTATTTGGTGGGCGATACTTAACAATGTTAGTAATGTATACATCCGAACGATCCATCCCCGCCGCTGCTAACATTTCATTTAAAAATTTACCGCTCGCCCCTACGAACGGGAGACCTTGCTCATCTTCTGCCTTACCGGGAGCTTCGCCAATAAATACGATGTCAGCATTTGGGTTGCCATCGCCCATCACTAATTGAGAAGCTTGTACTGCTAATGCAGGACAGACATGTTTCGCTACAATCTCTGCACGAAGAATATCGAGTTGCTGCTGCTTCAAAGCAAGTACCTACCTCGTTACAAGAAGCTATGCTTCTTTAGCCCTTCTTCTCTAAAAGAACATAAATATCTTTTAATTCATTGCCTTTAAAGCTGTTGTCTTCAATATATTTTTGATATCCAGCAACCGGGTTGTTCTCACGAGACGCTTCAGCCAGAGCTTTAATCTTTTCAAGAGAGTCGATGTATGAAGTTTTGCCTGCTGCAATATCATCAAATATCTTCTGACGACCATTAACAATACGTTTAAATTCGATTGCGTAGTCGGCGAACGGTGTTATTGGGCTACTGGTTAACTTATTTAAATCGTACAAACAGTCGACACTGGCTTTTTTATGAACCTCGGCGTATCCCTTTATACTTGTTTCGCTAGCTATATCAAAAGTTTTCTTACACGTATATAGAGAAGATAAGAAGTATGGATAGGCAGCTATATCATCACGTATATACTTGGCGTAGGTTTTTTCGGTAGCAAAGTACACATCAGCTACTTTCTTCACCTCATCATCACGCATTACGCGGCTGGCAGCTATCTTATCCGCGTATTCTTGCCGTTTTGCTAAAGCCGCCTCGGTAGCTTGTTTTTGTTGAGTAATTGCTGCCTGTAGCTCTTCTTGAGTTTTCCCCTCTTTTATCGCCGTAGTGGCTGCCGCCTGATATTCCTCAAGCGCCTCAGAAGGCGATATGTCAGAGATTGCTTCAACGTGCCTAGCTGCGTTCTTATAGTCAGTACTGGATGGCGGCGCAAAGAATGCCATCCATATACCATAGCTAATTCCACCCGTTACTATCAGCGCTGCAGCTCCAATTAACACCTTACGCATCACGCCTCCTTACGATTTCGTTACTAGTTTTCAACGTCCTTAATGCTCAGACTTAAACGTCCGCGTTCATCAATACCAGTTAGCTTTACCTTAACGGTTTGCCCCTCACTAAGTACATCTGTTACCTTCTCTACCCGCTTATCGCTTAACTGTGAGATATGCACCATTCCGTCAGTACCCGGCATAATATTCACAAATGCGCCGAAGTCTTTAATACTTACTACTTTACCTTCGTAAATACGGCCAACTTCTGGTTCTTCAGTTAGGCTTTTAATCCAATTGAGTGCCTTTTCAATCGATGCGCCGTCCGGGCTCGCAACAGTAATTAAACCGTCGTCCTTAATATCGATTTCTGCACCAGTTTCTGCAGTAATCTTGTTGATTACCTCACCGCCCTTACCAATGACTGCACCAATTTTTTCTGGGTTAATCTTAATCTTTTCAATCCGTGGTGCATACGGGCTGAGGCCAGGTTTTGGTGCTGCGAGCGTTGTAAGCATGTGCTCTAAAATATGCATACGACCTGGTGTGCTGGCACGAATTGCAGCAGCAAGTACTTCTACCGGTAGTCCGTGTAGCTTCATGTCCATTTGCACAGCGGTAATACCTTTTTCGGTGCCAGTTACTTTAAAGTCCATATCACCAGCAAAGTCTTCAGCATCTGCAATGTCACTCAGAACATATGGCGTGTCGCCGTCCATCATCAGCCCCATCGCAATACCCGCTACTGGGCGCTTAAGTGGCACACCGGCATCCATAAGTGCAAGCACTGAACTACATGTAGCCGCCATACTAGTAGACCCATTCTGGCTCATAATCTCAGTCACGCTTCGAATAGCATACGGGAACTCTTCTTCAGTTGGCAGCACTGGTAGCACAGCACGCTCAGCCAAGTAGCCGTGACCGATTTCTCGGCGACCCGGACTACCAAGGCGACGAACTTCGCCCACTGTATAGCCTGGAGCGTTATAGTGATGCATATAGCGGCGTTCACCGTCGGTAACTTCCATCGTATCAACAACCTGTGAATAGCTTAGCGGCGCCAACGTAACTACGTTCATCCCTTGCGTTACGCCACGAGTGAACAGGCTTGAACCGTGGGCACGTGGCAGAATACCTACTTCGGAACTAAGCTGTCGAATTTCGGTGAGTCCACGACCATCAGGCCTAGTTTGGCTTTCTACAATGCCGCGACGCACATCTTTGTGTAGTGCCATCGTGAACGCCTCATCGTACTCATCGCGTAGTTCAGCGTAGTCCTCGCCAATTTTTTCTGCCATTTGCTCGTGGAATGCCCAGCGTAGCTCATTAATCATTTCGTTTCGCTCTGGGTATGGGTGGTGAAGTTTTTCGCCAAGTTTTTCGTGTGCCCATTCATCAACTACTGCTTGAATCTCTTCGTTTGGAAGTACAAGCTCGTAGGCAATCGCTTCTTTGGCAACTTTTTCAGCCAGTTCTTTTTGCAATGCAATCGCTGGCTGCATAGCTTCATGTGCCCACGCAATGGCGTCGATTACAATATTTTCGTCAACCTCATTTGCACCGGCTTCCACCATCACAACGCCACTCTCAATACCTGCTACAACTAGGTCTAAGTCGCTCTGTTCGCGCTCTTCAGGTGTTAGGAATGCTTTAAATTCACCGTTTACCCGACCAACACGTAGGCCCGCAACTGGGCCGTCAAACGGCGCGCCGCTAATTGACAGCGCGGAGCTGGCAGCAATCATACCCACCATGTCTGGGCGGAAGGTTGGGTCCATCGATAGCACGCTCGCCACTACCTGCACCTCAGCACGGTAACCTTTTGGAAATAGCGGACGGATTGGACGGTCGATGATACGTCCGATCAAAATTGCTTCGTCACTCGGGCGACCTTCACGCTTAATAAATCGTGAGCCAGAAATCTTACCAGCTGCATACATTTTTTCTTCGTAGTCGACACTTAGTGGGAAGTAGTCGAGTTGAATTGGGCGCGTGCCAACCTGAGTAGTACCGAGTACCACGGTTTCGCCGTATTTCACCAATACGCTAGCAGTGGTGCGGAAACCAACACGGTTGACTTCAAGAGTAAGTGGCTTACCGCACAGCTCAGTAGTAACGGAAATAATTTCTTTTCCGTTGGGGTTAATAGTACTCATAATAGAGCCTCCTTCTTGGTAGCGGAGAGTAACAGGTAGACAAACTTACTGCATGGTCAGCGCGTCTATCTATCACCTTCCGCCGGGTTTACTCTTTCATTATACCGTACCAGGGCAAGATGTGCTTAGTTGATTGCATACCGACACAGGCGATGGCCGTCTGCACCAACATTATTAGCTCCCATAGTAGTGCCGCCTATAGCAGGGCATGGTTGGCCACCAATCATGATCAGGCCAATGCCACCCCCGTTTGAGTTGTAGCTAGGATTTTGAAATGTATAAAATGCACCTGTGATGTACAGTGAGCCATCGCCGTAGTAATTCGCGGTTACCGTTGTGTCGGCTGATGGAAAAGCACCTCTATTATACGGAGCCAGCAATACACTATTCAAGTTGTTGCCGTTTTCGACATAGGGGTTTTCAGTGCGACACTTTCCTCCTGGATAGCCAGTCCCGATACACGCCGTTGCATCAGGATGGGTGCCATTATCAACTTTATACAACTGTACAAGTTTTACATACTTTTCCACCGCCGAGGTAGTTTGAGTATTTTTTGTTCGAGTTTGAATACCGTTATAAGCAACTATCGAAATCGCAGCCAAAATAGCAATCACAACGATTACTATAAGCAGCTCAACTATAGTAAATCCTCTTACGCTTATACGCATACATCAATGGTAGCACACCAATTAGCGGCGTTTGTTAGCAGGCATACGTGGGTATTTGTATCGTCGGCACATCAGAACGACCAGGTGTTACCGTAATTGTATCGCGAGCACAATTCCCATTCTCGCCTTCGTTCTCATCGATTTGATATAAGTTGCCCCACGGATCACCAGCACGTAATGCATCAAGATTTGTGTTCGCGGCGTTGCCGATTAAGGTAAGCGTATTGTAGTACGTTGCCGGCTGATTGCTCGCACAGCGCGTACAGGTGCTGCCGGTAATCTGTAAAAGTGTTCTGTTCTGAGATATACGAGCGAGTTCAATCGCCTTTCTTAGTGTTGCTAAATCGCTATTTGCTTTTGCAGCCCGTGACCGGTCTTGAATACCGTTATAGGCAACCACCGAGATTGACGCCAAAATAGCAATTACCACAATAACGATGAGTAGTTCAACAATAGTGAATCCTGCTTGCCAACTTCTTTTAAGCATAACTATTTTTAGTGTACCCGCTTAAGTGCACTCATACAATAACTAGGCAACATCGCGTCTGCGAAACAGTAGAAGCGCTATCAGTAATAGCACCGTGGTGACACCTGTCAGTGCATACACATCACCCATTGAAATGCCAGTTTTGACTATATCTACTGCAGGGAAATAATGAAGCAACGAGAACGTTTCAAAGTCCTGCAACCAATCTACCGCGCTGCCAAACGTAGAGAGGATAAAACTACCCATTACTACGCCGATGCCTACAGCTGTGGCCAAAGCGCGTTTGCCTGAGGCTATGCCAACTGCAAATGGAATCGTGCCAAACGCCACCATCATCAGCCCAGTCATGCCTACTAGCCTAATAAGTACATCTGGCTCAATTGTAGCCCCATCAACAAACGGCATACTCGCATACATACCGATTAGCAAGCCGATTATTGTAAGAAGAAGAATTGTTACCATTGCGAGCCATCGCTGTATAAATAGTTTCGTTCGACTAATTGGCAGGCTTAGCAAAGTTCGTAATTCACCCCGTTCTTCATCACTAACCGACAAGCCTAACCCTAAAATAAGTGCCATAATGCCGGCTAGTAGCGGCAGTCGTATATCAAACAACTGCGATGCGATATAGGTATCAAATTGGCTTAGATCTGCCAGATTTCCGACTAAGCCCTGAAAAGCCGGTGGCATTGTTTTTGCCAGTTCATCAAGGGCACCATCCTGACGCATAGCTGGGTAAAACACCACTAACAACGCTGCAAAACCAGCAAGAGCAAGCGACCAACCAGCTATAAAACCGCGTTTATCATAGAGTGTTTTAGCAAAAACAGAACGTATCATTGGGTATCCTCACTCTCGTAGAGTGACTTAAATGCACCCTCTAAGTTATACTCACTCACCTCAATATCATTAAGCTGCTTAAGGGCTGCAATCCAACGCTGAAGTTGGCCCATATCACCCTTATACACAAAGCTAAGCCTCGCTTCACCATTCTCATAGGTGCGCTCGACAGACTCTGCTCCTTTAGGTGGTTTTGTTGGCTTGTAGCCTGTTGCTACCTGGATATGCTTACCGCCGAGTTCCTGCAACTCGCTAGTAAGTACATCCTCTACCACCGTGCCGTGGCTCATCAGCATTACCCTATCGCACACATCCATTACTTCTTGCAAATAATGTGAGGACATAAACACTGTTTTACCCGCCTGCTTATGGGCTCGTACCATGTCCAAAAAGACATCTTGCATTACAGGGTCTAGCCCACTGGTTGGCTCATCAAGAACAATTAAGTCTGGCCCGCCTAAAAATGCTGCAGCAAGAGCTATTTTTTGTTTGTTGCCGCGTGAAAGTGTATGAATTTTTTTATCCAGCTGAGGCTTAAGTGACGAGACCACCGCATCGAGCTGCTCGTCGCTCACATTGCCGCGCTGCGCTCGAACAAAGGCTAAATATTGAGCGCCTGTCAATTGACCCGGCAACTCCATGTCGCCTGATGCGTAACCAATTGCCTGGTGCGATGCGTGTGCATTCGATGGCTGCATAGGCCTACCGAATATCTCAACCACTCCTTCTGTTGCTGAAATAAACCCCAGTAGCATGCTAATGGTAGTTGTTTTGCCGGCACCATTTGCCCCTACGAATCCAACTATCTGGCCACTGGGTACTGTAAAAGTAATGTCGCTCGCCGCTATAAATGACCCAAATTGCTTGGTCACACCTCGTAAACGTATAGCTGGCTTCGGGCGACTCATAACCCCATTGTACCACTATGGTAGTAAAGAAAAACTCCGCATTATTTGCGGAGTTTTAGTGCTGCGACAACTGCCTTATAGGCATTAAAGTCTTTTCGCTCGAGATACTTCAATAGGCGCTTTCGCCGTCCTACCATCTGAATCAATCCGCGACGAGCCATGTGGTCGTGCTTGTTCAGCTTTAGGTGCTCTGTCACCTCTTTGATACGAGCTGTTAAGATTGATACTTGTGCCTGCGGGCTACCAACATCGTTCTTAGAAACCTGAGTCAAAGCAATTGCCTGTGATTTATTCTCCTTTGATATCATAGTGACAAATTATAACAGAGGTGTGTTGATATATCAACTGTCCCAGTGCCCCATAAGCGCCTCATGGGCGTTGAGTATTCTACTAACATGCCTATCGGGTGATAGGTCTATCCTCATTGGATCATCAACTTTTATAAGCCGGCTCATAATTTGATACGCCATGTGCAATCCTTTTTGCACATCTTGATATTCGGGCTGCATATAGGCAGCCAGTAGCGGGTCACTATCGAGACACTGGCTATAATCATCACATAATGGCACGTGCACATGATCGTCCTTTAGATCGTACCTGCGGAAATGCCGATAGCGCTCTATTGTCTTATGTATGACAATGCGCAAATTCGTAAACATATCAGGTGCTACCGCATAGGCGCGGTGAACATGAGGCATCATGCCGTGCACATCAGTACCCTTAACAACGTCGCTAAATTGCCCAATTAGGGGCGCCTGTAATGTTTGTATAAACACGTTCCCTCCCAGGTCTATTGACACGCTATTTGCAAGTAGCACTAGAAACTCTTCATCGCTAGAATGCTGCATGGGTGCCTGAATCACCCTATCAAACTCATCAGGCCAGCCATATCGCGCTACCACTTCATCTAATTGTGGATTCCGCTCTGTGCCATCAACCTCATGTAATTCTAAAGGACCCACATTATTTGCATAGTGAACGTATATCGGATTTTCGCAGGCATCGGCTAGTGCATTCCGAGCTTCTAAGAATTCTTTGTCTGGTTCTTCGAATAACTGATCATGCATAGCAGTAACCTACCTACTCTTCAGCGCTGTAGTGCACGTCATCAGGATCGTACTGAAGTGCAATAAATTCAGTGCGCCATACTTCACGACGAGCATCGGCAAGCTTGTCGTAATTAGCCTCTTTATTTTCAAGCAACCTCGCCATACGCTGCCCCGCTAAACGACGACGTAGCTGAGCGTCGCGCTTGAATGCAGAAGGCTCCTGAGGAGATTCATAATTCATTATTATATTATAGCACTATTACTATAAAAAGTCAATTATATGACCGTTTTGGCGTGCCTGTAGGTTGCGGCGAATACGTTCTGAATATCATCTTCACCCCAAGACATCCCATGTGGCTGTAAATAGCTGTAGCGGTGCGGTGTATCTAGATCAATTGCCTCGACTGATTGAATACCCACACGATCATAGACACTGGGTAAGCTTGCACCGTGAGTTCGTCCCCACAAAACGACCGGCTTACCTTTAAAGCTCCCCTGGTCCGACAGTGCGGCCAACCAAGCCAGCGACCCAACGCCAGCACGTAACTCACGAATACGTTGCAACGCTTGGTAGCGCTCCAGGGCAGCCTCAGTAACATGATGTTTACTCTTTGGCATTAAGGTGAGTAGTTCACTTGGGTGAAACGAAGGTAACTCATCAGCTGTGCTAGATACAGACCCGTAATACCCTGCTGGCAACACAACCGTGTCATAATCAGCCGCAACACTACGTAAGCCGATATGCGCTGGGCTTAGCGGATGCGCACTGTCAGCGTCTACCGTGTGAAACTCGTGCAGTAGCACACCACTACGTGGCATAACCGTATCGAAATGACGCTCCCATGCATCACCCTGGTGCCCTCGTTTGGCAAAGTATATCGTGATACCGCCGCGACTATTAATATCGTGAACGATGTGCGAGTAATGCGGCGCTACATATTGAGACATGCTTACAGTATAGCGCTTGCGCTTTGAATCGTCATCCCATCGATTTCAGTGCGACGGAGGGTCTGACAGTAAGCACCTGTGCCAAGTGCGCTACCAATATCCTGCGCCAAGCTCCGAATATACGTGCCAGAGCTTACGTTGGTACGGAGCGTTACATTTGGGTAATCATACGATAACAGCTCGAGTGAATGAATTGTTACCACGCGACTTGGTAGCTCAACAGCCTGCCCTTTGCGAGCAAGCTTATACGCGCGTTGGCCGTTCACTTTTATAGCGCTATACGCTGGTGGTGTTTGGGTAATCTGCCCAGTAAATTTGCCAAATACTTCGCGGATATCAGACTCACTTGGCTGCAGAGTGCTTTCTACTGTTATTTCCCCTTCTGGGTCACCAGTTGAGCTAGTAGCACTAAGCCGAATAGTGGCTTCGTACACTTTATCTTTCTTTAAAAACTCATCTGATTGTCGCGTTGCCTTCCCGAGTAAAATAATCAGAAGCCCGGTTGCAAATGGATCAAGTGTGCCTGCATGCCCAACCTTTAGTTGTTGTTTTGTTGGGGTAATGCCAGCTTCACGAAATGCCGCCTTTCGCTTCCCGCGAATCTTCGCTACCACGTCGAAACTTGTCCAGCCAGCCGGTTTGTCAATCAGCAATATCCCATTTTCAAGTAGATTCATACTTTCTAGTATACTAAAGCTATGAAGCGTGTAATGATTGGCATTTTCGCCCACCCAGATGATGAAAGTTTTGGCCCTAGTGGCACCCTACTTAAACAAGTACAAGCCGGCACTGACGTACACCTGCTACTTATTACTGATGGCGAGGCGGGAACCAACCCCCACAATGCACCCAATTTAGCCCAAATCCGCCTTGATGAATGGGCAAGAGCAAGCCAGCTCATTGGAGCCACCACAACCGCCGCTATGCACTTCCCTGACGGTGAGTTAAGCCATAGTATGCATATTGCTATTGGTGCGGCCCTCCACGCCGAAATGCACCGTATTCTCGAACGTTACAATGAACCAATTGAGCTTGATATTATTACATTTGATCAACTTGGGGTAACTGGCCACCTGGACCACATTGCCGCTAGCTTCTCAGCAACTCATCAATTCTTTAGCCTTAAAAATGACACGCCAGCAGGGGTCACTATGGGAGAGCTGTGGTACTTCTGTTTGAGCCAAGACCACGCACCCAACAAAGAATGGACTGATTACTACATGCCAATTGGACGCGACAAGCACTACATCAATCGAGAAATCAACGTGCGTGATGTTCTGCCGCAAAAATTAGCTGTAATGGATGCTCATCAGTCGCAGGCGAACGATGCCGAGGCACAAAAACAGCTCGGTGAAGAGCTGCTTGCGCGAGAATGCTTCCACATTGTGCGCTAAATAAGTACTGTTATTGACCAGGTATCTTAAACTGATTTGGATCTGCTGGGGTATTCGAAGCGGGCGCTGGAGCGCTGGCTGATGATCCGAATATCTGACCTAGCTGCTCGGGTGCGACGGGGCCCTGTGGTGCTGAAGCACCCGGGACTGGTGGCAAAGGAGGTGGCGGAGGAAGTTGTGAAAAATCAACTGCAGGCGCCGGCGGTGCCACTGGTGGCAAACTTGGTGGACCGCTAAATGGTGCAGCCGAAGGCGGCGGCGCAGCCTGTTGCACCGCTTGTTCAACTAGATTTGTCGCTGGCGCTGGCGTTTCTTCGTATGCTAATGCAATCGCATTCTGAGCTTCTTCATGAGCCTTAGCACGGTTTTTCTTGTCAATCTCTTCCAAGGTCTCAATTGGCGGCAATACCGGAGCTGACGAATCTTCAACAGGAGATGGTGTCTGGACGGTTTTTGGTTGCTCAACTGGTTGAACCGGCGCCTGGTCTTTAAAAATATCTACAACTGCCTGATTTTGAGCTTTTTCTTCCTCGCCTGCGGCATTGAACGAAGACTGGAAGGTTGGCGAGTCGCTACTACTTACATAGCTACTTTTTGAGTGGCTTAAAATTTTCTTATTACGATCGGTTGCTACTTCTTGTTCTTTATCATGGTGAGCTTGTTCAGCGGTAGCATTCAGCGTCCCACCCATCAAAGGCTCATTGGCGTCAGAATCGGCGGCTACCACCTTAGGAAGTACTGCGTCACTAGATGGAGCGGCAGGGTCAGCTGCTGCTTGCTCAATCTCAGCGCTAGCCGTAGCTAAATCTTGTTGCAAATCACTGACCGACGGAGTGCTACCCGCAGACGGCACAACGTTTGAGAGCTGCTCTGCTAACGCGTCCTCAGCTGTTTTAGCTGCTGCCGCTTGGTTTTCAGCTGTAGTTTCTGCGGCAACTTCATCGAGCGTACCGGTTTTTTCATGGGCGATCGATAGCTCCCCATCGGTGCTCGCTTTTTTCTTCTTTTTTGCTTTTGGCTCTTTAGATAATTTCGTTGATGTGCCTTCCGCTAACGATGTTGTGCCGTCGGCTCGTTCACCATCACTACTGTCGTCACCGTCATCTTTATCTGGGCCAATTTCATGCGCCTCTTCTAGCTTTGCGGCAATTAATTGCTGATTTGCACCTGCCGCCATAAGCTGGGCAGCCATAGTCATCACTTTACTACTTGTTTTGTTATTGCTGAATCGATCAGTCGCGGCAACAATACCTGTTAAGAATGCCGTGGCAATTTGCTCATCAAGAATTGGTGAATCACCCTTCAATGCCTCACTTACAGAGACAAGCATCTCACTAATACTACTTGCGTTTGCCTCATGCCAATCAACATCACCAAGCTTACTTGGTGCGTCGCCGCAGCTAAGGGTTGCAACAGTTGCATCATGGAAAATCTTACCGTGCGCCTGCAGCGCTTTATCGAGGTTATCTTTATCTTTCACTCCAAGTGCGAGAACTAGCTCAACGTTATAGTCACCCTGCGAAAACTCCAAATCATCTTGTGTAATGGTAGTGCGGTATGGGGTGATAAATATCTTCACCACATCGCCTTCAACCTTATACCGTAAGTGATCTGCCTTTTCTTTATCGAGCGCAATAATAAAATCACGCAAGCTATCTACAGTATTTTCAAATGTTTTTGCGGGCTCCAAAAACGTAATTGCTGGTGGCACATTCCCCGATACCACTGCCGTGGTGTGCTTTTTTAAGCCGTTGAGCATGCTCGTCAACCCTATTGCCGCCGATAGCTCATCAACACTTGGATCGGCACTAACAGTTACCAAAATATTGGTTGAGTTTTTAATTTTCTCAACAATCTGCTGGCGAGCGTTCTGGCCTTCGTTCATTGCTACCTTCATTACCTTTGATGTTTATTTTTACGTAGAAGTTTGTACATACAGTACCATAAGCTTTACAGAGCCGTCAATGTTTCAGCAGCATTTACGTGCAACCCTTTACAATTACCCTCTTTTAGTCTACAATTACCCCTTAGATTGTAACTACTAACTAAACCCCCAAAGAAGTAAGGAGAAACCCTAGTGCCAATCATCAAATCCGCTATTAAGCGTGTAAAGCAAGCAAACGTTCGTCGCGAGCGAAACGTTGCAACTAAGCGTGCCATCAAGCTTGCTGTAAAAGCATTCGAGGCTAAGCCATCAAGCGACACATTGTCTAAAGCGCAGAGCGAAATTGATAAGGCAGTTAAGAAGAACCTACTTCACAAGAACACTGCTGCTCGCCGTAAAGCCAACTTAGCAAAATCTGCAAAAGCGGCGAACGTAAAGCTCGAAGCAAGCAAAAAAACTGCAAAGCCTGCAGCTAAACCAGCGACTGTCAAAAAAGCACCTGCAGCCAAGAAGCCAGCTGCAAAAAAAGCTCCAGCTAAGAAGCCGGTTGCCAAGAAATAGTCTACCTATTCCACCTAAACACCTGCCCACTCTAAGTCGCAGGTGTTTTATATTGCTCATGCTATACTGATACCACATGAAGCGAGCTGGGTTTACTATTGTAGAGCTACTGATCGTAATAGTAGTGATTGCTATCTTGGCGGCAATCAGTATTGTTGCCTACAACGGCATTCAAGAGCGTGCCGTAGTGTCCACTCTCAAATCGGACATCGCCAACGCTGCTAAGCAAATGGAGCTTGCCAACGCCGAAACGGGCGGCTACCCAACCACTTTTCCCAGTGCAGTGCGAACATCTTCCGGCAACACACTCAGCCTCTCGCAAACTACAACCGGCTTTTGCGTAAATGGTGAGTCAAGTCAATCAACCCCAGCACACTGGCGTTACGAATCTACATCCGGTGGACTGCAAGAGGAGTTATGCAGCGGGCCTGTAATTGCTGGTAGCGAGACAGGCAAGAATCCAAATCTACTAACAACTCCAACATTTGCAAGTGGCTGGCATCTAAATATGCAAAATCATAGCGGCCGGAGCCTTACGACTCGAGCCGGAACCGCGAACGACCCCTATCCCACACGACCCGTTCTAGTGTGGGCAAATAATGGCACAGGCACTACTACATGGGCAGTACTTCAAACTAGCGGTGTAAATCATGCCGGCATTATAAATGGACGAACCTACGAAAGATCATTCTGGATACGAAAAACTGGACCCTACACATCCAACGCTCCCTTATTTGGCATAATGACGGGTGGCGGAACTAATCAATCATTTTGGTACGGCAATTATACAACGGTGACTACTAATTGGCAGCAAATGTCTGGTGCAATTGGCGCGACAGCAAACTCAGATAGCAGTAAGGTACTCTACCTTCCAATTGATACAAGCATGTTCACGACCTCTGGCTGGACACTTGAATTTCAGGGCTTTGAACTACGCGAGCGTTAGCCGTTGGCGATGTCACTCATCTGCATAATGGTGGCTTCAAGTAATAACCAAGGATTGGCGTCGCTTGATTTTAAGCGCAGGTCTGCAGCTGCAAATAATTCAACCAGCTCAGCCGCACGAGTTGTTCCGAGCCGACGTGCATGCGGTGCCATTTTTTGCAGCGGATAGCTACTTTTTGCTCCAGTATCAGTTGCTACTTTTGATGCATCTGCCTGTGCATAGACCAGCATGACAAGTTGAATAAGCTGGGAATTCAGTAATCCAAATAAACGGTAGGCATCTTCTGTTTTCTGTAAGGCACTCAATAAATCTCCTACACGCTGCCTATCACCTTGAAGAGCTGTTTCAAATAATGAAAACACATTCTCGCTGGGCGATGCTTCAATCACACCATCAATCCAGTCGTCAGTTACCTGGCCTACCAGACTTAGCTTATCGATCGCCTGAGCCAAAACTGATTGGTTGCTGCCACCTCGAGCGAGTAGGCGCTTAGCCTGTGCGGATGTCAAGGTTACGCCCTTCGCCTTACCATAAGCCTCAATCCAAGCCAGGAGCGCACCGGTATCTCGTTCGGTGAACGGCACGAATTCTTCAACCGTGGCATGTTTTTTTAGCCATTTATAGCTCGCTGTCCGCTTATCTGGCTTCTGCTCAACTAGCACCACGTCAGTATCTGAGCTTAGCCGCTCAGCCCAGCTATCGATTGCTTTCCACAACTCAACGTTTGCACTTGGCTCATCAATAATCACTAATCGCTTAGCACTAAAAAGTGTTTGCCCTGCGAAAATATCAGCTAGTTGCTCGCTGGATAAGTCTGCGCCGTCAAACCGCTCCGCTATTCCGTCAAACCCCTGACGTATTTGCTTGAGTCGTCGAATCCGTTCGAAGTCATTTTCACCGCAAAGTAGTACTATCATATGACTCTATAGTATCTATTTCTGACACTGCTCGCACACGTGCGTGCCACGGCCTGCGTGCTTAAATTTAATAATTGCAGTTTCGCAGCGCGGGCACGCCTGACCTTCGCGACGAAATACTCGCGCAAAGTCCATGTAGCTACCACGCTTGCCTTCGGCATTCACATAATTTTTATCAGTGCTACCGCCTTTTTCAATCGCTAGGTTCATCACCTGGCGCAGTTCGGCATAAAGTAGTGCAAATTCATCGCTCGATAGGCTTTTTACTAATCGTCGAGGGTCAATCTTAGCTCCCCACAAGCTTTCATCGGCATATATATTCCCCACACCTGCCACCACCGTTTGGTCGAGTAAGGCTGCCTTAATATTAGTGTTGGCCCTCCTAGAGAATCGATCCGCAAACTGCTGCGCCGAGAAATCAGCTTCTAGAGGTTCAGGCCCCACCTTCTTCATAAAATCAATATTTGGCACCTCAATGGTTGGTAGTAGCTTCACCCATCCGAATTTGCGCTGATCGTTGAAATATAAATGACTATCATCGGTAAACTTTATAACAACACGCGTGCTGCGGTCTGGTAGCTCACCAATTAAACTATCGTTAGGATGACCAGCACCGAACACATCCTCGCCGCGAAACACTAACTGGCCAGTCATCTTCAGATGAATCACCAAACTGTAGCCACTTGTGAGGTCAATTAGAAGCACTTTTGCTCGGCGGCGCACACCAGTAACAGCAGCCCCATCCATAAACTGCGTAATATCTACCTGGCTATTTGGAAAGCTTTTCGGCGACTCAATGTGATAAGCATTTTGAATAACTTTTCCAACGAGTAAGCCAGCTAGCCCGCGCTTAACTGTTTCAACTTCTGGGAGCTCAGGCACGGGACCGCTCGACGATCCGCCCAAATTCTACTTCAAACTGCTTGTTAGACGTAAATAAAATAGTATGCATACCAAGCACTGCCGCGCCTTCAACATTTGCCATTCTATCATCAATAAACACAGTCTCATCAGCTGCCGCTCCAAGCCGTTCGAGTGCAAGTTCATACAAATCACGTGACGGCTTAATAAGCCCCACTTCACTTGAAATCAACACGTCATCAAACATGTCTCTGCGCTGCTGCTCATTGAACACACTATCAAGTGTGTCGCTACCCATATTACTGAGTAATCCCACTTTGTAGGTTTGCCGTAGCTCCACCAAGCGGTCCATGAGTGCTTTATTTGGCGATTGCTTATCTTGCATAGCTTTCGCTACATCCGCAGCTTCAACACCAGCGAGTGCTGCTATCTGAGCCAAGAAATCCTGACTGGCTATATAGCCATGATCGAATGCGTGAATAAGGTCGT
>JALRDS010000003.1 GCA_023259925.1 Candidatus Saccharimonadia bacterium | reverse complement strand
GATACTCCTGGCCCAGTTTGCCACCGTCTGCGGCCCCGAGTCCTCCAGCACCGTCTGATTACCGCCCGCCGTGAAACTCGGCGCGTCGTTGACCGCCGCCACTGACACACTCACTTGCGCCGCACCAGATGAAAAGTCTGGTAATGCAACGTGATCGGCCTTTGGTAGAGGGTATGGTACGCCGAAGTACTCGTCAAAGAAGTCGATTGTGCGAGTGGCGATATCGAGCGCAAAATCCAAGCTCGACGGTGGTTGAGCGGGCGTTGCCCAGATGTTCACCTCGACACCGCTCTTGGTGGTTGCTGTCTTACTATGCATTTCCCCGATAACCCAAGCAAGCAGATAGGTGCTCATGCGTGGAGTGGTATCAAAAGTTGTCACCTGTAGGTTGTCTTGGTTTACTTGTGCTGCCACGGGCATATTGCCAAGCACGGTTACGCCTTGTTCTGTGGTGAGTGCAACGTCGAATGTCGCCTTAGCTTCAGGTTCGTCAACACACGGGAAAACCTCACGGGCGTGGTGACTCTCGAATTGGGTGGCCAGTAACTCTTTTTTAATACCGTCATGGTTAAAGTAGCATGGATACATACCGTGCATTTGATCAGTAATAATGCCGCTAAATCCAAGAACCACCGTCAACGGCCCATGTATCAGCACAGTCGGCTTTATGTGCAGCTCATCATTCTCTTCTAATGTGTAATCAGTAGTTACGCCATTTACGACACACTCTGTAATTGTGAGATCTTTGGTGTGAACATAGAAGTCTTGTTGAAGTTGTGTGCCTTCTATAGTGACGGTGCCGTTGAATGTACGTGCTTTACGGTCGATGGTGAGCGAAAGTGAGTAGTGGTTTGGTGTAAAATATTCAATAAGTCGTCGTACAGTAGTCATTACCTTATTATATCAAGCCTTCGGTATACTTGAAGGTGTATGAAAACGTTTAAGCTTCGCCGAACCATCATATCGCTTGTTCTTTTGCTTATGACTGCGCTAGTATTCTCGGGTCAGCCGATAGACGAGCTAGGGTTATCATCTGAAAACAATCAGGTGCTTATAACTGGAGAGCTTGCGTCACTCGATGTAAAGGGGAGGGCTCCAAAAACCGGATATTCTCGGGCGCAATTCGGTGACGGCTGGGCTATACGCAGTGGCTGCGATGTAAGAAATATAATTTTAGCCCGCGATTTAAAGAGTGTGGCAATCGATGACGCGTGCCACGTTCAATCAGGGACACTGCACGATCCATATACAGGCAGTGTTATACAATTCACTCGGGGTGAGCAAACGAGTGATGATGTGCAGATTGATCATGTTGTAGCATTGAGTGATGCATGGCAAAAGGGTGCCCAGCAGCTATCGTTTGAGACACGAGTACAGTTTGCGAACGATCCGTTGAATTTATTGGCAGTTGATGGCTCTGCAAATCAACAAAAGTCTGATAGCGATGCTGCATCATGGTTGCCTTCTAACAAATCGTTTCGATGTCAGTATATCCATAGACAGGTCAAAGTGAAGCAGAAGTATGCACTGTGGGTCACTGCTAGCGAGCAGACGGCCATGGCAAGGGTACTTAGTGCTTGCGTGTAGCTACGGCGAGTGCTATAATTGCGTTAGTACATTCCGGCCGACAGGTCGGATTTTTTCATAGAAACGAAAGGACGTGAATATACATGGAAGATTTAAACGTAAAACAACTAATGCTAGCGGTACGCACTATTGCTGAAGAGAAAAACCTCCCAGAAGAAACGGTGATGAGTGTTATTGAGCAAGCAATTGCTGCCGCGTGGCGCCGCGATAATGGTGAGCGTGACCAGGATGTGCGTGCTGAGTTGAACACAAACGAAGGTACTGCAAAAGTATTCGTGCGCTGGACAGTAGTTGACACCGTTGAAAACCCTGCTGCAGAGTTGACGCTAGAAGAGGCTAAAGAGAAGAAGGCCGATGCGCAACTAGATGACGTAATTGAAGAAGGCTACGAAGTAACAGCCTTCGGTCGCGTAGCCGCACAAACTGCTAAGCAGGTAGTGCTACAACGTTTACGTGAAGCTGAGCGAGAAGTAGTGCTTGAAGAGTATGAAGATAAAATCGGTACGATTGTTACCGGCGTTGTGCAACGTGTTGAGCCACGTGTTGTGCGCGTAGAGCTCGGCAAGGCAATTGGTATACTGCCACAGAGTGAGCAAATTCAAGGTGAATTTTATAGCATTGGTTCTCGGGTGAAGGTATTTATCAAAGATATCGAGCGCGACAATCGTGGGCCGCAATTGATTTTAAGCCGCGCCAATGAGGCTTTTGTAGAGTTCTTGTTCCGCCAAGAAGTTCCAGAGATGGAGACGGGCGCGGTTGAGATTAAATCAATCTCACGTGAAGCTGGCCGACGAACAAAACTCGCTGTTTACTCAAGTGTTCCAGGCGTAGATCCGGTTGGTACGTTTGTTGGTGGTCACGGAACTCGTGTGCAGGCGGTTATGAATGAAATCGGTGACCAAGAAAAAATTGACATCATCCCATTTAGTGAAGATAGTGATGAATTTATTCGTAGTGCACTTGGTCCTGCTGAAGTAGTGAAGGTTGAAATTGATGAAGAAGGTAAGCGAGCAAAAGTGTTCGTGACCGAAGATCAGCAATCAATTGCAATTGGTCGGGCTGGTCAAAATGTCCGTTTGGCAAGCAAGCTTACTGGCTATGAACTTGATATCGAAACCGCTACAAAGAAAGTCGAACCGAAGCAAGCAAAGAAAAATATTGAAGATAGTCTGCTCGACGCGGTTAATAGCACTCCTGACGAAGAATAGTCATTGGAACTGCGGTAGATCGAATAGAAAGAATAGATAGTATATTAGCACTCGTATTGCACGAGTGCTAATATTTTTATATACTTAGTATAGTGTTGCAGTGAGCATAAACGAAATGCTTGCGCATAACTGATTGGAGGATGATAATAGAGCTATGGCAGATGATTTTGCAGAATTTGTATCTCGGCTAACTGACAATGCCAAAACAAGTTTGCAGCATGCAAACGCGATTGCACGTGGATATGGCAGTTCATATATTGGCACCGAGCATTTACTCCTTGGCGTGCTAGCTCAAGGTTCTAGCGTTGGAGCTAAAATATTAGCAGACGCTAATGTCACACTTGAGCGCGCAGAACTCGCTCTCAATCTGGCACCTCGCAATATAATTATTAGCACTGGCGCGCTAGCACTGAGCGAGACTGCCAAGCTAACGCTTAAAATGGGGTGGGAAGTTGCGCAAGAATTTCATCAGGATCACTTGGGTACAGAGCACATCCTCTACAGCTTACTGAATCAAAAAACGGCTCGTGCCACTACGCTACTGAATGAACTTGATGTTGACGTGCATAGTATTCGATCCGATTTAGAGGACTTTTTTGATCGGCAAACTGATGCATTTGAGGGTGGAGCCGCAACAGCTGATCGTGTTAAAAAACAAAAACGCGGCGGTGCATTAGAAACCTTTGGAACTGATTTAACCGCTCGCGCCCGAGCTGGCAAGCTCGATCCAGTCATTGGCCGTGACGCGCAGCAGGAAAGATTGATCACTATTTTGAGTAGGCGAACAAAGAACAACCCAGTGCTTATGGGTGAACCAGGGGTTGGAAAAACTGCAATCGTCGAAGGGCTGGCGCAGCGAATCGCAAAAGAAGATGTCCCGGATCATCTACTTGATCAGCGTGTTATTCAGTTGGATCTTGCAGCAATGATTGCAGGCACTAAATATCGCGGTGAGTTTGAAGAGCGTTTGAAAAAAGTCATTGCTGAACTTAAGAATGCCAATAATATTATCGTTTTTATAGATGAACTTCATTTACTAGTAGGGGCTGGCGCAGCCGAAGGTGCACTCGATGCTGCAAATATGTTAAAACCTGCGCTGGCTCGTGGCGAACTCCACCTCATTGGTGCCACCACGCTAGATGAGTATCGTAAACATATTGAAAAAGACAGTGCCCTTGAACGGCGGTTCCAGCCTATCATCGTGCCAGAGCCAACTGTTAAAGATACGATTGCAATCGTGAAAGGCCTTCGTTCTTACTACGAAGATCACCATGGTGTGTCAATCAGCGATGAAGTGATTGAGTCAACAGTCTATTTGGCTGATCGCTATGTATCTGAAAGGCACATGCCCGATAAAGCAATTGATGTAATTGATGAAGCGGCAGCTCTCACCCGGGTGAAGTATAGCGGCAAACCAAGTAAGCGACGTGATTATATCAGGCAGCTAAAAAATTTAAATGAAAAGATGGATGAAGCTGTAGCAGCGGAAGATTATGAGCGTGCTGCTTTGTATAAAACACGTTCCGTGCAGATAACTGAAAAACTCGAAGAGTTGAAAGAGCAATTTGAGAATAAGCGACCGATTACTCTAACAGAGGACCATGTCGCGCATGCAATTGCTGTAATGACGGGTATCCCCGTGAAACGACTGCAAAAATCAGAGGCCACCTTGCTACGCTCACTTGAAAAACACTTATCGAAGTACATTATTGGCCAAGAAGAAGCTGTAACGGAAGTTGCTAAAGCGGTACGGCGTTCAAGAAGTGGTGTGGGAAGCGGTAAGCGGCCAATCGGATCTTTTGTATTCATGGGCCCGACAGGTGTTGGAAAAACAGAGTTAGCAAAAGTTCTGGCGCGAGAAGTATTTGGTAGTGAGGAAGCGCTCGTAAAAATAGATATGAGCGAATTTGGTGAGCGACACAACACAGCTCGCCTCCTCGGCGCGCCAGCAGGATATGTTGGGTATGATGATGGCGGTCAGCTTACTGATAAGATTCGTCGTCAACCATATAGCGTAGTGCTATTTGATGAGATCGAAAAAGGTCACCCGGATGTGTCGCAACTACTACTGCAGCTATTAGAAGACGGCACACTGACAGACGCTAAAGGGCGCAAAGTGGATTTCTCTAACACCATAGTTATTTTGACGAGTAATGTTGGCGCTGAAGCTATGCAGAAAGAAGCGTCATTGGGATTTCGCGCCTCCAATCAGCATGAGGATGAACTTGAATCTGAACATCAAGCTAACGCAAAACATGCCGAAGCAGCACTGAAAAAACTGATGCGTCCAGAGCTCATAAACAGATTTGATGCACTGGTAACATTTAGGGCACTTACGAAAAAAGAAGTCACAAAAATATTTAGCAACCTAGTCGATGAATTAAATGAACGCCTTGTGCGCAAGGGGATTCACTTGGTGGTGGCCGCCTCGGCAAAGCGGGCAATCTTGCAAGAGGGGTACGACGAAAAGTACGGCGCACGGCCGCTCAGGCGGGCTATGCAAGATAAACTAGAGCATCTGATTGCAGACGGTATACTATCGGGCGAGTATCAATCAGGTACTGTATTGACCGCTAAAGCGAAGAAAGGCACTATAGTACTAGATGTTACCACAGAGTAAGAAGCGATCGATGTCGTGGCTTGGGTGGCTGCTATCAGCAGTGCTTATTGTAGCGGCATACTATATGTGGTTTGAGCGACAGCGCATTGTTGACGCAATCCAGTATTACCAATATACACCTACGAGTGATATCAGAACAATTACAGAACAAATTGAATTAACGGATGGCGCTACATTTTTATTTTATGCGAGTCAGCCATCGCTTGAAAACAGCACTACGTTTAATCAGCATTGTGAGCGCCAAGAGTCAGACAGTCCAATATTAGGGTGTTACAGCGCTCGTATGATATATCTATACGACATTACTGATGAGAGACTGGACGGAATTGAGGAAGTGACTGCTGCCCATGAGTTGCTGCATGCCGTATATGAACGACTCTCCGACGACGAAAAGGCGCGCCTTGAGCCGTTACTCGACGAAGCTTACACTGAACTTGCCGACGAGGAGCTGGAGCGCAGGATGGAGTATTACGACCGCACGCAGCCTGGTGAAAAATATAATGAACTACACTCAATTATTGCTACAGAAGAAGCGGCAATTAGCGATGAGCTTGAGACTTATTTTGCACAGTATTTTAAAGACCGTAAAAAAATAGTAGAACTGCACGCTAAAGTAGATGGACAATTCAAAAAATTATCAAGCGAAGCAGATTCACTGGCTAAGCGCATCAATGGACTGGCATCAACCATTAACAGTGATACGCAGCAATACAACACAGGAGTTGCTTCGCTCAACGCAGAAGTAGCGGCGTTTAATCAACGGGCATCACAGCCTGGCGGGTTTTCAAGTCAGGCCGAGTTTGAAGCTCAGCGAGCTCAGCTCAACGCGCGACGTGAGCAGCTTGAATCGCTTCGTCAAAGCGTAAAGACAAATATAGATACATACAAAACATTACTTGCAAAGCTCGAGTCTATTAATGCTCAAACAGAGTCCCTTAACGCGAGTATTGATAGCGTGCTAGCGGAAGAGCCAGAGGTGTAGCCTATGCCAAAAGTAAAAACGCGGTATGTGTGCAATAATTGTGCAGCCTCTTACCCTAAATGGACTGGTCGATGTGAAAACTGTGGTGAGTGGAATACACTTGTAGAAGAAGTCGTGGCCTCAGGTGGTTCGGCGGTTGCTAAAGCTGGAAGTAGTGGAGCGGTACTTCGTCCGATGACATTCGATGCTATTGAGTCGGCTGAGCTTGAATCGCGTTACTCTACAGGGTTCAACGATCTTGATACGGTGCTTGGCGGTGGTATATTGCCAGGGGGAGTTACGTTAGTTGCTGGGCAGCCAGGAATTGGTAAGAGCACATTGTTGCTTCAAGTAGCATCACAAGTTGCTCAGTCTCAGCCAGCGCTGTACGTGAGCGGCGAGGAAAGCGCACATCAGGTGAAACTTCGGGCGATGAGATTGGGTGCTGGGGCGGAATCGTCACTCGAGTTTGTTGCAAGTACAAGCGCTGATGACATCGGTGCCACAATTCGTAAGGGCGCCCACAAACTGGTAATTATTGATTCGGTTCAAACATTAAGTCTTGAAGCTATAACCAGTGCTCCTGGTTCGGTGAGTCAAATTACGAATGCTTCCAATGTGGTTATACGTGCAGCAAAGCAGGCGGGTGCTGCAGTATTGCTTGTAGGGCATGTAACAAAAGAAGGAAGCATTGCCGGGCCGAAGGTGCTCGAGCACCTAGTGGATGTTGTGCTGCAGTTTGAAGGCGATCGCTACGGCGGCTTTAAGGTTGTACGGGCGATTAAAAATCGTTATGGATCAACAGCAGAAGCAGCAATTTTTGAAATGAATGAATCAGGTTTGGCCAGTGTAGAAAACCCTTCTGCGGCGCTGCTTGCCGAGCGTCAGAATGCTGACGGCTCTGTTATTTTTGCGACGTTAGAAGGGACGCGCCCGATACTGGTAGAAATTCAAGCACTTGTGCATTCAACTAGTTTCGGCTATCCTAAGCGGACGGCTAGTGGCTACGATTTAACCAGGCTTAACCTTCTCATCGCCGTACTAGAACGCCGAACAAAATTGAAATTATCCGATAAAGATATTTATATAAATGTTGTTGGCGGTATTAAAATCACCGACCCGGCGGCGGATTTGGCAATCTGTATGGCGATAGCCAGCGCTGCAGCAGAGCGCAGACTGGACGATTCGGCAGTTGTGTTCGGTGAGATAGGATTGGGTGGCGAAGTGCGATCGGTCGCACAAATTGATCGTCGCGTTGCTGAGGCAACTAAGCTCGGGTTTACGCAGTCAATTGGACCTGCTGGTAGAAAAAAAGCTGGCGTTTCAACTCCTGTGCGCACACTTCGTCAAGCCTTAGTCGACTATCTTAAATAATTAAATGCATTTTTAATAAAAGAAAATTGCAGAAAGGGCACTAATCGTTATATGGACGTTTTTATTGGTGTTGGTATCAGTATTTTACTACTTCAGGTTAGCTACCTGGTGGCAGTACAGCTAAGAGGAAAAAGAAAAGTAGGCACGAGTACGACGCCACTATTTGTCGATACGTCTGCATTAATGGACGGAAGGATCGTTACGGCGGCCCAAACCGGTTTCATGCCTGAGTCAATTGTGGTACCGGAGAGTGTTATTGCAGAGCTACAGTTGCTTGCGGATCAGGCGGATGGCGAAAAAAGAACCCGTGCACGCCGAGGACTAGACGCTGTAAAAGAGCTGCAGGATGTAAGCGGCCTAACCGTGACTATACTTCAGGATGGCCCCTTAGGCGAAGGCGGTGTTGACGCTCGACTGGTCGAGCTAGCCAGACAGAAAAAGGGTAACATATGCACTATTGATTTTAACTTGAATAAAGTTGCAAAAGTTCATGACATACGCGTATTAAATATTAATGAACTGGCAGGAAGCATTCGTATGGCATTTCTACCCGGTGAAACCATCCATCTGGAATTGTCTCAAAAAGGTCAATCAAACGATCAGGCTGTGGGCTATCTTGCAGACGGTACGATGGTGGTTGTTGATAAGGCAGCCAAGTATGTCGGTTCAACTAAACAAGTAGAATTTATACGGAGCTTGCAAACAGCTGCTGGGAGAATGATGTTTGCTAAATTAGTACACGGCGTAGACAACAGTGATGATACGAAGAATAAGAATACAGCAAAACGAGTAGTTGGCCGCAAGGGAGTTTCAGTCCCGCAAAAGACTCCAGCAAAGAAGCCGACGTCAACTCGCCGTAAGCCAACGGGACGGGATAAAGAAGCGAGTTTAATTGAGTTAGTTAATAACCAAGACGCCTAGGTAAACTTTTAGCAGCTGCCGTCTTTGATGTCGGCTTTATTGAAAGATTGGCTGATGCTTTCAGTATAGAGTGCATTGTCGCTTGCGGTTGCTGACACGGTAACTTTTTTGGCGGGGAAGTTGTAATTGGCGGTGTATGTGCCGCTACCGCTAATATTTAATGACGCAACGCCAGTTCCATCGACTGATATATCCAAGGTGTCTAGAGCATGTGTACCTTTTGATACGCGAACACTTATGTTATTTTCGTCATCGATACAAAGCCCAGTTAATTTCGGTTTGATGTCTTCGCACTTATGGATGTCGTCGTCAGCGGACCCGTCGTATCCATCCGGAGCGATATAGATAGGATTTTTCGTAATTGGGTCAGTGGTTTTGGTTACGTCAAGCTCTATCTTGGCTGCACTTGGTGTACAGTCTGTGGCCTTTTTCTTTGATACTTTATCGAACGTAAGCTTTGCATTGGTGACGGCCTTGGCTTTGTTGTACCACGATGGAAAGTATTCGCCATTTATACGCTGTATGCCCTCAGGCACGCTGAACCATTCTCCTGATTTGGCTATGTCCTCTTTCTGATAGAGTTTTGAAGCAAACGCCATGACTGGATCGAGTACTTGTGCTGGTATGGATGAGTTGCCATTCGTGAGCGGTGTAGTATCCGGGTTTCCGAGCCAAACGGTGCCGGCAATGCTTGGTGTGTAGCCAACAGTCCAGATGTCTTTTGGCTTTCGGTCCTTGTCGCTTGTTCCCGTTTTAATAGCCACCTTAACGCCTGCAGCATCAAGCTCAGGTGTGATAGTGCGACCGAATAAGCCGAGGCGCGCGTTTGAATCCCCTAGGATATCGTTAACTACAAAGGCGGACTGAGGATCGATGACTTTCTTTCGCTCTGCTTTGTACTCTTCGAGTACCTCACCCTCATTATTTGTTACTTTTAATATATTGCTGGTGGGCATATACACGCCATTTCGTGCCAACGATGCAATTGCATTTGTGTGGTCGATCATGCGCGTACCACAACCACCGATTGCCGATGATAGACCAGCCTCTTTTTCGGCTCCCTGCGTGCAGTAGAATTTATCACCCATGGCGCGAATTGTTTGCAGCGTAGGCTCAACCCCTGATACCTGCATGGCCTTAATGGCGGGGATATTACGTGATAGCGCGAGCGATTTACGCAGCGTGATGTTGCCCTTATAGCCACCATCTGCGTTTTGTGGCTTGTAGCCACTAACATTAATCGGAACATCTGAAAGAATAGAGCCACTTCCGAAATTCAGAGCCTCTTCACCCTTGTTCTCGAATAACTCGGCATACACAAGTGGCTTTATCGATGAACCCGGTTGTATAAATGCTACAGCCGCGTTGTCTTGACCAAAGCCGGGATAGTTGAAATCACGACTACCTATCATAGCTATAATTTGACCAGTTCGAACGTCTTCAATGGTTCCTGCTCCGTTTGAGAAGCCAGCGTACCCAGGATAATACGAGGCAAACATTTCATCCATCTCGGACTGAAGCTTATCTTGTACACGAATATCTAGTGTGGTTTTTATGTTTAGCCCTCCTCGGCCAACCGTTGCCTTGCCGAGTTTTTGTTCTAGCTCACTACGAACCATTTGTACAAAGTGAGGTGCTTTAATGTTTGAGTACTGACTGCCTTCAGATTTGATTGTATCGAGGATTGGTACTTTCTTTGCTGCGTCAACTTCTGCTTGGGTCGCCATGCCTTGTTCCAGCATATTATCTAGAACAGCGTGTTGGCGAGCGATCAAAGCCTCGTTTCCGTACGTGTTGTATGGGTCAAGCAGGCCAGGTTGGTTGGGGATGGCTGCAAGGAGGGCGGATTGCTCTAGCGTAAGTTTACTCGCTGGTATGCCAAAATATGTTTGAGCGGCAGATTCTACACCATTTCGACGGCCGCCATACGGAGATTCGTTTAGGTAAAGGTCGAGAATTTGTTCTTTGTTATAAATTCGCTCGACTTCGATAGCGAGGATTAATTCTTTAATTTTCCTCGGTATACCACCGAGACTCCTGTCGCTTGCTTCGTCGGCAAAAAACACTTGTTTAACAAGTTGTTGCGTAAGAGTTGAACCACCCTGGGTACTTTCACCTTGGCTGTTGTTGATAGCTGCTCGCAGCAGACCGGTTGGACTAACGCCGTTATGGTCGTAAAAATCTTTATCCTCAATCGCGATCGTTGCGTCTTTCATCGATTTGGCAATCTCATCACCATCTACAACTAATTTGTAATTGCCATCACCTTTGTCTTCCCAGAGCAAGTTGTCGTTTCGGTCATAGTAGCGACTAACGGTAGTTTGCACTCGCTTTGCAAGCTCTGAGGGGCGAATTTGATCGATGTCTTTTCTAAAGTACGCAAATACACCCCCGGCAAGCACTACCATTAACAATGCGGCTACGCTTGATATCTTTAAGGCAGTAAAGAGGCCTTTTTTACTGAACCAAAAGCCAGCGACTCGCTTTGGGTGAGAACGGTAGATTGCTCGTTTTACTGGGTGCTTTGGCAAACTTGCTAAGTACTCAGCCTTTTTGCGTGCAGCGTGGTCTTTCTTTTTTTTACGAGCGTGTGACAAATTAGCGTACACATTTAATTTGCGATTTGATTTCTTAGCCATCCCTCAACTTCTCTCAATTCTGCGATTTACTGCGTACAGAAGCCTGTTATGGGATGTAATGCGGGTTATAAAAAACACCTATTTTCATCCACACTTTTGCTACGTACTCGTTTGCATATTAGTATACCACTAATGTTTGATGCCTTGCGATATTTTTCGGTATACTAAAAGGAATAATCACTGTAAACAGCGAGGAGCTGACATGACTTTGGCCGAAGAGCTAACCTGGCGTGGGTTTGTGAACCAAACGACGCTACCAGACATTGCCGATATAAACGAGCCTCGCACATTTTATTGGGGGGTGGATCCTTCGGCAGACTCTATGACAATTGGTAACCTTGCGCCCGCAATGATGATTCGCCATTTTATGCAGCATGGACACAAGGCTATTTTGCTGGTCGGTGGTGCAACGGGCATGATTGGTGACCCTGATGGAAAAAAGCAGGAGAGAAATCTTAAAGCACTCGATGAAATTGCAAAGAATAAACAGGCAATTGCGCAGCAGTACGAAACGATTTTTGCCGGTCAGCAATTCGACATAGTTGATAATTATGACTGGTTTAAAGATATGAACTATCTCGACTTTCTTCGAGAGGTTGGCAAACACGTTAGCATGACAAGCATGCTTGATAGAGACTTTGTACAGAATCGAATCGGTGAAGGCGGTGAAGGTATCAGCTACGCTGAATTTAGTTACTCGCTCATTCAGGGCTACGATTTTCTTCATTTATTCCGTGAAAAGGGCGCCACCTTACAGGTTGCTGGCGCTGATCAGTGGGGTAATTCAATTAGCGGTGTGCAACTTATACGACGTTTAGAGTCATCTGAGGCTCATGTGTTCACTGCTCCACTGGTTGTAAACAAACAAACGGGTGTGAAGTTTGGCAAATCTGAAGGTGGTGCGATCTGGCTCAATCCCGAGAAAACAAGCCCGTATAAGTTTTATCAGTTTTGGTTAAACACAGACGACGAAACGGCGGTTGACTTAATAAAGATATACACTCTGCTCGATAAAGACATGGTTCAAGAAATAATCGCAAACCATCAACAGAACCCTGGTGCGCGCTTACTACAAAAAACCCTTGCACGCGAGGTAACTGAACTTGTGCACGGACGCGAACGGCGCGAGTCGGTAGAGAAAGTCACTGGCCTACTATTTGGTTCGTTGAACATTGAAGAGCTTTCGAGTGATGATCTTGACGAGCTGGCAAATGAAATACCGGTTTGCGTACCGGGCGACATTACAGAGGTACTCGTAACCAGTGGTCTGGCATCGAGTAACGGTGAAGCCCGCCGTCTTATTGCAAGCGGTGCGGTGAGTCTAAACGGAAGCAAAATTAGTGAGCCGGTGCGCGTTGAGGCTCCATCGTTAGTAAAGAAAGGCAAAAACGGTTTCGTTCTTGTTCGTTAGTACAATTACTACGTAGGTAGGGGGATTTATGTTCGAATCAGTTCATGAGAATTTATCAGAGTCAGCTGCAGCAAATGTTATAGATTGGCTGGAAAAACCAAAATACGCCGAATATCGGTTTGAGTTAGAGCAATTAATACTCGATGAAAAGTGGCATGAACTAGAAGATGCTTTTTTTAAAGTGATTGAGTTTGGTACTGGCGGTCGAAGAGGTACAACAGGAGTTGGTTCTAATCGTATTAATCGTGTAACAATCGGTGAATCTGCTCAGGCGCTCTGTGTTTACGCAAAACATCACGATGAGTCGGCGCCAGAAAAAGGTATTGTTATTGCTTGTGATACGCGCTTATCTTCGGATGAGTTAAGTATCTATGTCGCTGAAGTTTGCGCTGGTAACGGTTTTAAGACGTACTTGTTTGACGGCTTTCGTTCGACGCCCGAACTGAGCTTTGCGGTTCGTGAACTTAGTGCGGCAGCCGGTATTGTGATTAGTGCGAGCCATAACCCGCCATCAGATAACGGTTTTAAAGCATATTGGAGTGATGGCGGACAGCTTGTGGCGCCACACGACAAAGGTGTTCTTGAAGTCGCGGAATTAATCGATGAAATCGTGACTACGAGTATTGAGGAGGCCGAGAAGCTAGGGCGCTTACAATATATTGGAAAGCAGATAGACGATGCCTATATTTCTGCAGTCTGTAGCGAAGCTGTGGGCAATGAACGTGATCTGAAGATTGTTTACTCACCACTCCATGGGGCGGGAAGTCGTAATACCCTGCCGGTGCTACAGGCGGCTGGCTTCACAGACATAAGATGCGTTGAAGAACAATTAGTTCCAGATGGTAATTTCCCAACAGTCGAAAACGGCAAGCCAAATCCAGAAGAAAAGGCTGCAAATGATCGAGCTGTCGCCTTGTTGCTAGCCGAGCACGCTGATGTTGCAATTACCAATGATCCCGATGCCGACAGGGTTGGCATAACCGTCCGGCAGCACGACCAAGCAATCTACTTAAACGGTAACCAGTCTGCTACGCTCGCTACAGAATTCGTGCTGCGTAAACTACATGAATCAAACCAGCTGATGCCGAAACACTATATCGCTAAAACAATTGTAACTACTGATATGATGACAGCTGTTGCTGATGCCTATGGCGCCATGACATACACGAATATGCTCGTTGGCTTTAAATACATCGGTGAGCTGATTAAGCGCAAAGAGGATTCTGATGAGATATTCGTGATTGGTGGCGAAGAAAGCTATGGATTGTTAAAAGGCACCTATGCACGTGATAAAGATGGCGCAGTTGGTGCGCTACCCTTGGCGGAGTATGCCGCTGAATTAAAGCGTGAGGGTAAAACACTGTGGGATCGAATGATCGAACTATACGATACGTATGGTCTGTTTATTGAACGACTAGATACCTTGCAGTGCCCGGGAGCGGACGGGTTTAAACAAATGCAGACCATCATGGGTAGCCTGCGGCAAGACCCGCCAAAACATGTTGATGGACATGCGGTCACTGCGGTATATGACTACCGAACACTCAAAAGACATGATATAGACTCTGGCGGCACAACGCTAATTGATTGCAAGGCGGGTGACGTGCTTGTTTATGAATTTGGTGATTACTCTCGTAGAATCACTATACGACCGAGCGGTACTGAGCCGAAAATGAAATTTTATGTTCAATGGAAGTTTGAAACAAATGACGCGGCAAGTGAATACGAATCGCGAATTCAGGAACTAGAGAATATTTCACGGCAACTCGAAGGCATCGCACTTGAGCGCTCATGAATTTACATACCTCACTTGAGCACATAAAGGGAGTAGGGCCCAAGACTGCCGAGCAATTACGGCTAAGTGGCCTCGAAACAGTGCGTGATTTGGTATATTTTTTACCCAGGAAGCATGAAGATTTTTCGATAATTTCGACGATTGACACATTGTCGCCAGGCAGGCGAACCATTAAAGCTCGCGTTGAGTCTGTGACCACTAAATCAGTTCGTCGTGGCATGAAGGTAACCACGGCTGTGTTAGACGACGGGAGTGGTAAGGTGCAAGCCGTGTGGTTCAACCAGGCCTATCGGCAAACGCAATTCTCAGATACAAAGCAGGAGTATTTTTTTTCAGGTGACTTTGAATTTTCGTATAATCGATATCAATTTACGAATCCGAGTGCCGAAAAGGTCGTTGATATGCCGGTTCAAACAGATCGATTGCTGCCTGTATACCGCAGCATTAAAGGCCTTAAAAGTCAGCTCGTTCGAAAGCTGCTCGCGGAGTTGCGGCCCTTGCTCACCATGATACCTGACACGTTACCAGATACAATTGTGCGTTCGGAGCAATTAGCATCAACATCAGAAGCGCTTCTAGGTATGCATTTTCCTGAAACTCAAGCGCAAGTAGTGCGTGCCCGTGAGCGATTGGCGTTTGAAGAGCTATTTCAGCTACTGCTAGCTTCGGAGCGCAATAAGCAAGAAAATGCCAAATTATTGAGCTGGCCGGTTACGTTTCAGCAATCTGTTGTGAAGGAAATTGTAGCTAGACTACCATTTGAGCTAACTCCGGGGCAGAAGCAGGTAATTTGGGAGATACTGCAAGATATTGAGCGCCAGGAACCGATGAATCGAATGCTGCAAGGGGATGTTGGAGCTGGTAAAACGGTAGTTGCTGCCGTGGTCGCCCGGCAGGTAGTGAGTGCCGGGCATCAAGTTGCAGTACTGGCGCCAACTGAAATACTTGCATCGCAACATGCGAAAACGTTTGCAACCTTACTCGAACCCCTTGGGGTGAAAGTGGCTTTTTTGGCAGGGAGTGTGTCCAAGAAGCGGCGTGAACCATTACTTGAAAACATCGAAAATGGCCAAGCTCAGGTGGTTGTAGGTACGCACGCACTGTTAGAGCCGAGCGTGCGATTTAACAAGCTAGGATTGGTCGTTATCGATGAGCAGCATAGGTTCGGCGTGAATCAGCGGCAAAAGCTGCTTGATAAATCCGAGAGAATGCCGCACCTACTCGCCATGACAGCAACGCCGATTCCGCGCAGTTTAGCGCTTACGGTGTATGGAGAACTCGACATTTCAATTATTAAGCAAAAACCAGCGAATCGCCTACCGATTGAAACCGAGATCTGGTCGCCAGTCAGTCGAAAGCAGCTTTACCAAACAATCGATGCTGAGCTAGCTGCAGGCCGTCAAGCCTATGTGATTTGTCGGCTAATCGACGACAACCCAGCCAATGACACAAAAAGCGTTGAAGCTGAATATAAGAAACTACAAAACTCGCTGTTCGGCCACCGCAAAATGGGATTGCTTCACGGAAAAATGAAGCCGGGTGAAAAAGAGCAAGTAATGCAGCAATTTTTAGCGCACGAAATCGATATACTGGTAAGTACGACCGTTGTAGAAGTTGGGGTGGATGTGCCGAACGCTACAGTGATGCTAATCGAGGATGCAGATCAGTATGGTTTAAGCCAGCTTCATCAATTACGTGGAAGGGTAGGGCGTTCATCCCACCAGAGCTACTGCTACTTAATGACTTCAGACACAAAGAAGCCAACGCGGCGTCTACGTGAGGTAGAGCAATCAAATGACGGGTTTTACTTAGCTGAGGTGGATCTGAAGCTGCGCGGTCCGGGTGAGATCTACGGAAGAGCGCAGCACGGTTCGTTAAATCTGCAAGTTGCCACATTAGCCGATACTGAGCTAATTCAGCGAGCACAGCGTGCTGCTCGGGCATTCGTGCGATCGGATGCAAATTTGCTACAATACGATCAGTTAGCAGAACAGGTGGCAAGATATCAGCGCCTGACAACATTAAATTAAGCGGTAAATACAAGAAGTCATTAGTATGTACGCATTCGGGCCATTGCCCAGGCAAAAACGCACGGGTCACATTATTGGTACGCATCAAAAAATTGATCGCGTTGCTCGGCGTCATATAAAAAAGCATATCGGCTCGCTGCCATTCCCTGGTATCGAATCAATTTTGCACTTCGAAGGCAGCCGTGGCCCTGATGGTATAAAAATGAAAAGCCCCGGCCGCGACGAACCGTGGCATTTTATTGACCCTCATACGGCTTCACTACAGTCGCCACTACTGACAACAATAGCGCAGCACCAAACGAATCTTGTGGCAGCACTTGTTCGCCGGGATGACATACGTGCGTCGTTTGAGGCTGCATGGGTAGCTCACGCTGTAACAGATGGTCTAACGCCTGCTCACCATGAACCACTCGATGAGCAGCTTAGAGAACTAAAAAATGAAGCTAAGCACGGTGACAAGTTGCGCGGCAAATTAGTGATGGCAAGCAATGGGTCGAAGCGTCAGTTCGTAAAGAATAACTGGAGCTATTGGGGTGCGAAAGGGATTATGACTACTCATACGCTATTTGAAGGTGGTGTCGCTACGGCGGCCAAGCCACTTTCGTTCAAGGTTGCTGCTGCTGATGTGCATGATATTGAAGAATTACAGGCACGTGGATTCGGAAATATTTATTTAGATATGCTGCATGCGATTGATGAATTGGGCATGTATGAGCGTTTCAAGCGAGACGGCTGGACGGGAACATTAGCCAGGCAAACTACAAAAAAGTTAATACCGACCATTGTGCATGCGGTTGAGCTTGCTTGGCTGGAGGCATATTATCAGGCTGTGGAGAGTGACTCATGAATATACGTGTAATCGCAGGTGTATATGGCGGTAGGGTGCTTGATGCGCCGGGTCGTTCGAGCACGCATGCCATGAGTGAGCGTGCTCGAAATGCATTATTTAATAGCATTTCAAGTGAACTAAGTGGAGCGAAAGTGCTAGATGCATTCGCCGGCTCTGGTAGTTTAGGTATTGAAGCAATGAGCAGGGGCGCCGCATCAGTGACATTTATTGAAAAAGATCGTATCGCTGCTAAAATTATTCAAAAAAATATCGACCTGCTTTCCATTACATCTGCAAAAGTCGTAAAAACAAGTGTATCTAACTGGCTCAACACTAGTGACGGTGAGCTTTTTGACATTATTTTCGCCGATCCGCCATATTACGATACTCAGTTTTCCACAGTAAAACGGTTGTTTGGGCTTCTCAAGCCTGGCGCGCTTATGGTATTATCACATCCAGGTAAGGGTGAGGTTCCTTCCAAAACCGGAGTTGTTGTGGTGGACAATCGTAGTTATGGAAACCTGAATTTCACCCTCTACCGCCTAGAGGACACCGTTTAAGGTGTTTTTTTGTTTATTGACCATTCATTAGATAGCTAAAAGAAAAAACCAGTCGTATTGACCGGTTTTTTCTTTGGTGCGGATGAAAGGACTTGAACCTTCACGCCCGAAGGCACATGCTCCTAAGGCATGCGTGTCTACCAATTCCACCACATCCGCTAGGTAGGTTGTAATGTACAACGTGACTTTATAGTCTTCACGAGGACAGTGCACAGCTTCTATGGAATTGGTAGACATGTCTACTCATATGATTGTGTTACCACAGCCACCACATCCGCGTAGGCCTTATAACTATAGCAAATACTGACCGATATAAAAAGAGGTAAATACCATGCTGCTTGTGCTATGATAATAAGCACTATGGGGTTAGCGCTATGAATAAAATTGCACAATATCTTAATACACATATGCTCGGGGAAGTATTCGTTGACTCGCGTGTGCGCAAGTCCTACGCAAATGACAGCAGTATATTGCAGTATGTTCCAGATATGGTGGCCTATCCACGTGCTACAAGTGACATTCGCAAGATTGCTCGTTTTTCATGGCAGTTAGCAGAAAAGGGCCATACCTTGCCACTCACGATTCGGGGTGCTGGGACTGATACAACCGGTGGAGCTATTGGCACGGGTATGGCGATAGTCCCGGCAATTCATATGAATCGAATTTTTGAGTATGATAATGGCCAAAAACTCGTCCGGTTGCAGCCCGGGGTTACCATTAACGCTCTTTCGAATGCTTTGGCACTGTACGGCGCTGCTATCCCTGAACTAAAGTGGGACCACCAAATGGCTACTATAGGCGGAGCGGTGGCGTCTCAGCGAAGCTCCTTGGCGTACGTAGATAAGTTAGAAGTGGTACTGGCAAATGGTGATGTACTGCAAACCAAAAAGTTGAGTAAGCGTGAACTTGAGAAGAAAAAAGGCGAACAGTCATTTGAGGGCGAAATATATCGTTCGGTTGATGGATTGATTGAAGATAATCCAGATTTACTCGATACGCTGCTCTACGATGATGATCGGCTTGATCATGAGGGGTATGCAGGCATCGAAATGGTAAAGGATAAGCACGGTTCGTTCGACCTTACTCCGCTTTTTGTAGGTAGCCAAGGCACGCTCGGTATTATTTCTGAAATGATTTTGAAGCCAGATTTTGTTAACCAGAATCCAAGTGCGGTGGTGATATCGTTTGCAGATAAGACGGTCGCGCTGGATGCGCTCGATATCGTTGATGGAAGCGATCCTTCTTCCGTAGAGTATATTGATGCCGCTTACTTTGAGGCTGCGGCGCAAGCGGGTAAAAACTACCGATTTTACGAAGACGCCACCGCTGAACTTGGTGAATTAGCTGCAGTTGTAATTGTAACTATCAATGACTTTAATGAGCGGGCACGAAAGAAGAAAATTAAAAAGCTTCGGGCTAAACTCCGCCCACTGAAGGCATTTGTGGTCAGTGAGGAAGATGTTCAGAATAGTGACTTACGAGCTGTAGGCGCTGTAACGCAGTGGCTTTTGAATCCTGAGAAAAGTGATATGGCCTCTCCACCGGTGCTCGATGGCTTCTATATACCAACAAATCGCTTTGAAGCGTTTAGTGCCCAACTGGAAACTCTTGCAAAAAAGCACGGTACATCATTGGCCCTAGCTGGGCGTCCACTTGAAGAAATCTGGTATGTGCGACCGGTGGTGCGAATCACTACTTCTGGCGATAAGCAAAAGTTGTTTAAGCTAATGAGCGATCTTGTAGAGTTAATCAGAGCTCATGATGGTGCGCCGTATGGTGCCGGTGGTGAAGGTCGCCTAGGTGCAAGCATGCAGTCGGCAGCGGATGAGAAGCATCATGAACTATTCAAGAAACTAAAAAACATTTTTGATCCGCATGGAACACTAAACCCGGGCGTAAAGCATGACGCCACAATTCGTGATTTGGCAAAGCAAGTCCGTGGTTCTTACGAAGGCTCTCCAGTGACTGGTCACTTATCTAAATATTAGGTATACTTTAGCTGGTATGCACGAGTGGCGGAATTGGTAGATGTGAGAGTTGCCAGTGGCAATTCGCAAGGAAAATTCCGATGAAATCTGTGATTTCAATCGCTAATTTTCAGCTTCAGGCCTGAAGTTTCGTGGCATATGAACATGATAAATTTGCAAATGGTATGCACGAGTGGCGGAATTGGTAGACGCGCTAGCTTCAGGTGCTAGTGTCCTTCGGGACGTGGAGGTTCAAGTCCTCTCTCGTGTACCAAATATAAAAGGAGCGCAGGCTCTTTTTAAATTTACACCGGAGTAGTTTAGTACAATAAAGCCAATGAATGACACGAGAAATCTGACTGAC
>JALRDS010000048.1 GCA_023259925.1 Candidatus Saccharimonadia bacterium | reverse complement strand
GTGGTGGTCTATCACAATAACCGGATGTGTTTCTAAGAAATGGCGCACACCTGGCGTGTCGAGTACTTTAGTAAGCAGTACCTCTGCGCTGGTGTCAACGATAATGGCGAGGTCGGCGTGTAATGGAAAGTCGGTTTGAACACGATCCCAGCCCGGGAAGTAGCGGAGATATTTTGGTATCTCAACTGGGCAATACAGCGTGACTGTTTTGCCTTGGTCTCCTAGTAATTCTTCAAAGGCTAGGCTTGAGCCCAGGCTATCGCCATCGGGATTTTCGGCTTGAATAATAACAATGGAAGTGGCTTGTGAAATAAGTGAAGCGGCATCAGTATACATATGCTTAGTGTAACAGAGTTATAAGGCTCGTCGTCCCTCCAGTGCGTGGCTAAGGGTAATTTGGTCGGCGTACTCTAAATCAACACCCACAGGTATCCCCCGTGCCAGTCGACTCATTGTAATATTCAAACCGGCATCTTTAATATATTTCTGCAAAAACAATGCCGTCGACTCACCTTCAACACTGGCGTTAGTGGCGATAATAAGTTCATCAACATTATCAGCGCGGATGCGCTCTAAAAGTTCGGGAATGTGGAGTTGTTCGGGGCCAACGCCATCAATTGGTGATATGGCACCCCCAAGCACATGATAGGTGCCTTTGAATTGATTAGTGCGCTCGAGGGCAATAATATCGAGCGGCTCTTCAACAACGGCAATCACCGTTTTGTCTCTCGAGCTATCGCTGTACAGGGGTGACACCTCTTCATCGGCATCTATTAATGCAAACGTCACAGGGCATTGACCAACTCGCTCATGCACGCTACTGAGCGATGTCGCCAGGCTACGGGCGGTGCGTGCTTCGCCTTTTAGGATGAAATAAGCGTAGCGCTCGGCGGTACGCGCCCCAACACCTGGTAGCTTACCAAGTTCATCAATTAGGTCGGTCAATGCCGATGGAAGCAGCTGCGATGCCATAGTGCCCTACGTTACATTCCAGGAATGTTCAAGCCACCCATCAGCGGCTTCATAGTTTCTGCGGCAATTTCCTGTGCTTTTGCGAGCCCGTCGCGCACGGCAATTTTAACCCAGTGTTCTAGTTCTTCAATATTTTCTAAGTCAACCATTTCGGGGTCGATTTTAATGCTGTCGATTTTTAGCTCACCAGTCACGCGAACAACCACTGCGCCATCGCCAGCCTCTACTTCAATTATTTGCTTTTTTAAGTCTTTTTGCGCCTTACGTAAATCGTTCAGCATCTTCATTTGGTCGAATGCCATGGTAAATAAGTCCTCTCCGTTTAACTGCTATTAGTATACGCTAAGATGCATTGTTTTTGTAGAGGTAGAAGCGGTTAGCGTCTTGGCTTGCTCTGGTTACAAGTATTTGGCTTGGAGGCTGTGCAATCGAGGTTGAAAACGCACGCTCAGCGATAATTACGTCCGCAGTCGGTAGATTGCTACTGGATGATACGACGGTAATTGATGATACGTGTTGTTGCTTGCTGGCCAGTACGCGATAAAACGCTTCACTGGCCTTATCAACTACAAGCACTACAGTGTTGTCCTTATCGAGGCTTTGGAGTTCTTTATGAAGGAGTGGAACGTCATAGTTGTATGAGCTATATACAGCCGTATCGTAATGCAGACCGTATGTGTAGCGGTCAACACTAGAAAGCGTCAATCCGATGAGCAGGATGCCGAGCGGTGCTAACCCAAATACGCGTGCATACGGGTTTATAGGAAATAGTTTATACCACGACGAAATCAGATAATCGACTCCGAGCGCTGCGAGCAGCATAACAGGAACAAAGGTAATTGATACAAATTCAGGGTTTAAGCAAACGAGTGGTATAAGTGCAAGTAGCCATATGCTAATAACATAGTTCCTGGCAGTATACTTGGTGGTAAGTAGGCGGTAGACACCAAGTAGGATTAGGAGTACAAGCCCAAGCCCGTACACTGGTGTGATGACAGCGCCCGCCGATGGTGTTGCAAACTGTATATAATTTTGAAATAGCATTGCGGCATTACTAAACACCGAGGAAGGTTCGCTAGGGAGGCCAAGAAGCCTCGTGATGATTTGAGGGTGAGACACTATTCCTGTAATTAACGGTGATGCAACAATAGTCGCAAGGAATATTCCTGCAACCACAACTGCCTTAGATGCTTTTTTAAATACAAGGTAGCGTGCATGTGGTTGAAGCAATGCGGTAAGTATGAGTGCAAGCAACATATAAATGTTTAGTGGCATGTATAGGCTTATTGCAGCGAGTACAAATCCTACAATTACCCAGGCATTTGCATACACGCTTCTGCGCGAAACCATCGAAGCGGCGATTAACACCATGACTGTTAGGAATATGTAACTAATGCCCGCCTGACCAGCTTGCGATGCCAATAAAAATTGATTCGTAGTGACAGCAACAATAGCTACAACAATAGCAACATTTTTTTTGTACCATAAATTCAGTAAGTATAGTAAGCCAATTGCTGAGAAAAACCCAAGTACAATAGATGGTAACTTTATTCCAAGGAGGGTCACCCCGAATAAATCTAGACTGACCGATTGCAATAGCCGATACGGTAGGTAAACAACTTGATCGGGCGGCAAGCTAAATATAGCGTTTACTGACACCGCGTCGCTTAGCAGGACAGAACGCATCTCAGTTGCAGTAACTCCACCCGGGAGGTAAAAGCCAGCCAGTAGCAACATGGCAGCGAGTGCTGCGCCAAATAGTGTATACGCGAATACGTATCTAAACCGGTAAAATGCATACTTTGTGAGTCGTTGCCGCACCATGTAATTCTAGATTATAGCATGTCTCATTAAGCCACTTGCCGAGATTACGTTCACTAGTCGCTGTGCTTACGGTCGAGTGACATGAATCGTAGGCGCTCTGGGTGGAAGTAAAGTCCTACTTCTCCTGTCGGGCCGTTACGGTGTTTAGCGATAATGAGTTTCGTAATATTTTCAACTTCTGGGTTATCGGGTTCGTAGTACCCCGGGCGATATATAAAGCTAACAATGTCGGCATCTTGCTCGATACTTCCCGATTCGCGTAAGTCGCTAAGTTGTGGAATTTGTGGGCTACGCTGTTCAACGGTACGGCTTAGCTGACTTAGTGCAATCAGTGGCACGTTTAACTCGCGTGCAATTAATTTGAGTCCACGCGAAATCTCAGACACTTCTTGAACACGATTACCATCGCCACGACCGCTCCCTTGCATGAGCTGAAGGTAGTCGACGATAATCAACCCGAGCGGTGCATCGTGTGACACGCGGCGGGCTTTGGTGCGCATTTCGAGCACACTCAGTCCAGGCTGATCATCAATAAAAATTGGTGCCTCGGCCAGTTCGCCCATTGCTTCAGATAGCTTAGAGAAGTCATCATCGCTCAAGTTACCCGTACGTATATTCCAAGCGTCAACGCCAGATGCATCAGCCAGCATACGGTCAACTAACTGCTCTTTACTCATCTCGAGGCTAAAGAATAGCACTGGTTGCTTGGCGATTGTGGCTACGTTGTACGCCAAGTTTGTTACGAAGGTTGTCTTACCCATGGCTGGTCGAGCTGCAAGAATGATGAGGTCACTTCGCTGCAGCCCAGCGGTCATATTATCAAGGTCACGGTAGCCAGTACGAATACCTCTGAGTTGCCCCTTGTTACGATGCAATTCTTCCATTCGATCGAAACTGTCGGTCAAAATGTGCTCAAGGCTAACAACGTCTTGTTTTAATGATTGATCCGACACACTAAATAGTTCAGCTTCGGCTTTTTCAAGTAGTTCCTGTGTGGTGGTTTCTTCATCGAAGCCAAGTTCCGATATATCGGCGCTCGCCTTAATTAGACGGCGACGGACTGCTTTTTGCGCAACTAAATCGGCATAGGCTGCAGCATGTGCGGCTGTTGGTACATATGTCGTAAGTTCAGTAAGGTAGGCTGAGCCTCCAACGGTTTCTAGCTCTTTTTTCCGTTGCAATTCATCGGTGAGTGTTAAAAGGTCGACTGGCTTATGCCGTTCATATAGGCGCATCATGGCATCGAACACTATGCCGTGTCGTTTGTCGTAAAAGTCGTTTTGGCTCACGAATTCGCTTACATCGGCTAGTACTTCGTCATCAATCAAAACAGCACCGAGTAAGCTCTTCTCGGCATCTAGACTTTGTGGGGGAACTTTCCCTGCTTGAACTTCTTTTGTGGCCATAGTGTTACGCGCTATCTACGCTCACCTCTTCTCCTCCACCCATGATAGCAGCAACTTTGGCTGCCTGGCTATCTTTCAAAGGTTTTTGGGTTGCCAGCGTTTCAATTTCTAAATCAAACCCAAGTTCAGCTAATGAATCGACAAGTAATCCGCGATATTTTAAATCATCGAGTTTCTTCTTATAAAAGGCACTTTTTGTATACAGTAGTAACGTCTCATCCTGCAAGTCTGGCTCGCATTTGCTCAGTACACTATGCAAAGCAACATGGTGTGTGCGTACGTGTGTAATCAAAGCATTCCAGTCAAAATCTGCAATGTCGCTCGGGTTTTCTATTTGTTTCTTGACAACTGGTGTTTCGCTAACAGGCGTAGCGGTTTCAGTCACCGGGCTCTTTGATTTTTGCGGTGGTTTTATTGCTGTGCTCACTGCGGGTGCAACAGAAGTTGCCGACGATGCTTTTGGCGACGATAGTGCAGGTTGTGCGGCTATGGGCTGAGCATTTTGTGGGGCGGCTGACGGTTGATTAAATAAACTCAAGACTGTTAAAAGCTTAAGTTCGGGGTATGATGATTTATTCACGTCGAGTAGCCCTGAGATTAACTCCGCGTATGTAGGATTTTGAGCTAAGTTGCTTCGTAGATGGTCGGCTAGTTGAGCGGCTGTTGTTCTCGCCGGTACTCCTTGGTTTTCGAGCTCCTGTAAGCGCGAGTCGATACTACTTACATCTCCGCTCGTGGTTGCAGCTAGTAATTGCTTGAGTGATTCATCTTCTGCGAGCCCAAGCGAAGTTATAACTTGACTAGTTGTGATTGCTGCGTCGCTGGCTCCACTAAGCAATTGATCGAATAAACTTACGCTATCACGAAAGCTGCCATCAGCGTGTTTGGCAATTATGCGTAGTGCATTTGCCTCAGCGGATACCCCCTCTCCTTCGGCAATCCGCTCTAGGTTCTTCACAATATCGTTAATACTCGCACGCCTAAAAGTATGACGTTGGGTGCGACTGATGATTGTTTCAGGCACTTTATCAATGTCGGTCGTAGCTAATATGAACACTACGTGCTCTGGCGGTTCCTCCAGAGTTTTTAGTAATGCGTTAAAGGCCGCTTTCGAGAGCATGTGCACTTCATCTACGATATATACTTTCTTTTTAGCATGTACCGGAGCTATTTGCACACGATCACGTAAGTCGCGGATATCTTCTACGCCGTTGTTACTGGCTGCATCGATTTCAATAATATCTAAATGAGTTGCATCTTCCAAGTAAGGGAGGTTATTGATCTCGTGCGCTAAGATTCGTGCAATCGATGTTTTACCAACGCCGCGCGGGCCGGTAAATAAGTAGGCATGGGCAACTCTATCGGTGGCTATTGCATTTGCAAGTAGCGTTGTTACATGCTCTTGCCCAACAATCTCATTAAGGCGTTTTGAGCGGTATTTGCGATATAAGGCTTTTCCCATGGTGTCTTTAGTATACCGCGTACGTCTATTTAGTGCTGTTGTGGATTTCGTTGGTCGATAACGTCGATGTCGTCCATAATTTTATATTTGGTGGTTTCACGGCCATTCGTACCTGGTCCGTAGTGGTTGCGCCAAATCATAATCTCACCAGTTACTGCTTGACTTGCTGCGTCTAATGCCTGTACCGCACGACCCAGTGGTGTGGCTATTTTGTTATGGATTGAATCATGGTGGGACATTCGAAATCCGCCCGCAAAGTTTGCTAATGCAAGCATTGGTTGCTCTACGTTTCGGGCTGCCAGGAGCGCGTTAAGGATAAACAGAGAATCTCCAAGGATATCTATACGTGTTTGTTCGGTGTCATTACCTAGCTCAATCATCGTATCGGCAATGATGGTGAGTACGCGGCTTCCTATTTTTCGTGCGTCACTTTGGTATGGTAGGATTTTGTCGTATTCCGGCCGCGGCGTCGTTTCTTTATGAATTCGCACTAATGCAGGGTTAGCAACCGGCCGGTAGCTTTCTCTGGTTCGTTTTTCTGATTCAATGTATGCCTGCGTCCGCTGCTTGCTCATAGTGATGAAATTATATACTAAGTATGTTAATTTGTCATACTTCTTATATAATTCCACCTTCACGCTGATAGCATTTTCCGCAAAGTGAATCGTATTCAACCGTCCCCTCGCCATCGATTGCTACCTGGTCGCCATTAAAAACATAGGCCCCGTTTATCTTACGGGTGTTAAACTCTGCCTGTGAGCCGCAAAAACACATCGTTGGTAGTTTTTCTATATTGTCTGCAATTTCGAATAAACGTTTACTGCCTGGGAATACTTCAGAGCGAAAATCTGCGCGGAGCCCATAGCAAATCACAGAAATATTATGGTTTTTGGCAATGCGGAACAATTGGCTTATTTGATGTGCAGACAAGAACTGTGATTCATCTACTAACACCACGCTTACTTCATCGTTTTCAAGAACCGCATTTTCTAAATCGGTTGTGTCATCGGCTAATATATCAACCTTGCGTTCGTACCCACCGCGTGCAACTACTCTGGCGTCGCCTTTTGTATCGATCTTCGGCTTAACCACAGTAACCTTTAAGCCACGCTCGGTGTAATTATAGGCAGTTTTAATCAGCGTATCGCTTTTACCGCTGTTCATCGCGCCGTATTTGAAGTGAAGCTTTGCCATAGAATAACTAGAATCTACCGCACTCCACTATGCCCGACACGGTTTCTCTGTATTCAGGATCTAGGCATATTACCGCTTGAGAAAGCGCAATATTTACATAGACCGAAATAACAATTATTACTATGGAAACTAGCAGGATATATATCGGCTGGAGCCAGCGGCTATTCTCGCCTGCGCTGTGTCGAAATGCGTTAACTAGCGCCGCTATGGTGACGCTTATGCTCATCGCTAAACTGAGTAATAAGCCTAGAGTAACTAAAAAATAACCAATTGGTGAACCAGGGCTCGAAGAGCCGGCAATTCCGTCGCCGAGACCAGCGCCTAACAGTGAGCCTACCAAAATGATCGCTGGACCTACCAGAAGTAGTTTAAACATTGCTCTGGTTTGATGTGCAATCTGCATAAAAACGTGCGTATGTAGAAAATCCTAAAGCGCTGCTTCAACCGCCGCCCAGGTAGCCTCTTGGTTATCAGTTGGTACAATAATCGTTACTTGGTCGCCGATATTAATGCGGAAGTAAGTAACGCTGGCAAGCAGGATGCGGTATTCACGTCCGTTAGCTTCTACGTAGTAAGTACCGTCGTGCTGTACGAGCGTACCAATAACTTGTGTGCGATCTACGGGGCCAATTTGCTTGTAAATAAAGCTTCCATCATCAGCGATGGTGAGTTTTAGGATGTCACCTTCAACAAGCTTGGACTTCGACGCGTAGTTAGCTGGTACTGGGTATTCTTTGCCATCCGGGCCAGCCATTTTTTGGCCATCAAATACACCTTCTACAACCTTGCCGCTCACTTCTTCACGGCTGCTGCTTGGCGTAACAATATGGTCGTCTTCGCCCAAGATGCTCATTAATAATTCTTTCGCGGCCGCAATATTTGTTTCGGCCTCGGTAATCAACGATCGGAGTCGTTTTACCTGTTTTTCTGGTAATTCAGACATAATGCTCGCAGTTTCCTTTGTCTGTGTTTATGCAGTAGTATTACTTCCATTATATACCATTTCAAAAATTTTTCGTCAACGAGATTTTTATCCACATGATTTTCAGGGGTCATATAAAAACCGTTGTTTTTTTCGTTAATACAAAACACCCTGTCGCTATGACAGGGTGTTGTACGTTCATATATGTGGTCGGTTCAGGGAACTAATTAGCTTAGTTCAACAGTTGCGCCAGCTTCTTCGAGTTGCTTCTTAGCAGCTTCAGCGTCATCTTTTGATACTTTTTCCTTAACAGCAGCAGGAGCACCGTCAACGATAGCCTTTGCTTCACCAAGACCAAGACCGGTGATTTCTTTTACTGCTTTAATAACAGCAACTTTTTGTGCACCAGCGTCCTTAAGAGTTACAGTGAACTCAGTCTTTTCATCTTCAGCTGCACCAGCGTCGCCGCCAGCTGCAGGGCCAGCAACAGCTACAGCAGCAGCTGCAGGCTC
>JALRDS010000069.1 GCA_023259925.1 Candidatus Saccharimonadia bacterium | reverse complement strand
ACGTATACCAGTGCGAGTGGCGAGCCATGGCGAGCCGTATCAAACTCGACGTCAATTGGAGTACCAGGCTTTACATGATTGTTTTGCTCACTAAACACACGCCACATGCCATTTTCACTGTATTGTTGATGCCTTGGCTGTACTAGATAAAATGTTTCGTCTACAGACTCAATTTTGGCCATCACCGAGCCATTGTCGATACCGATAGCTTCAGCTTCTTGATCTAGGCGTCCACCATCTGCTACCCTTGCTGGATTATCTAGCGAAATCACTACTTCTTCTGGCGATCCGTCTGCTTTTTTTATAAGAGACTCTTTCCTAATATAAGGTAATTCATTCTGATGATTTGGCGTACTTACGCTGGGGTAATGCTCATTCATAAATACTATACTTCCTTATCGTCAGCCTTAATTGCATTACCGTGAGCATCTAAATCGTACGGATTACTAAGCACTGCTGGGTAATTAATGCGTGAAGTATCGCCGATTCGCGGCGCCTCATCTTCCGGTGCATCTACGGCAGTCAGTGCAGCTGCACCTAAACGCTCATCGTAACCTAACTCCCCTACTTCAGTTGATCGAGTTTCAAAAGTACCCACAGGATGCGTAATCGGCATCTGTGTGTCATAGTCAACTAGTTTTGGCTGTTTATCTTGGGAATTCATACTATATATATTAGCAAGAAATTGCTTATTTGTCAATAAGCTTATGCTTTTTTGCTAACATCAATAGTTTACGCCGGGGCGTCTTCGTTCATACCAAGGTGGTGCTTAATTCGTTCTACGACGTCGCCGATTACCACTTGTGATTTAACAAGGTAATCATCAACACCAAGCTCTTCGGCACGCTCTTTGTCTTTTGGCTGGCTTAGTGCCGTGAGCATAATCACGCGGATGTTCATTGTATCTGGGGTGTTACGTAAAATATCAAGAACGTCAAAACCAGAGATCTTCGGCATCATTGCATCAAGCAGAATAAGATCTGGTTTGTAGTCAATTGCAGCGCTCAACGCGTCTTCACCGTTATTTACTTCGCGGATATCAAACCCTTCAAGGTCGAGTCGTGATTTATATACCCCTGATAGCGCAGTATCGTCTTCTACTAGTAAAATCTTTTTTCTGTTATCCATATGGTTTTTATTCTACCCCGCTTTTATGTAATGCACAACCGTTATGGGTTATTCAAGCGATTTTATAGCCGCTTCAAGTTGTGGGTCGCGCCCATTATCGAGATCCTTTTGCGTTAAATCTGCCTTAATATCAGGTGCAATTCCCTTGCCATTGATATTCTTATCTCCTGGCGTATACCAGCGCTTAATAGTAACTTTTAGCATACTCCCACCCTGGAGTGGCAACAGCTCTTGAACGGTACCTTTGCCGAACGACTTCTCGCCAACAATCTTTGCAACGCCGTGGTAGCGTAGTGCCGCAGCTAAGATCTCCGTAGCGCTGGCAGAGCCCCCATTAAGCACAATGGCTGTCGGGACTCCTGCAAGCAGCGTGTCGCCCTGCGCATTCAATCGTTGATTGCCGCCGTTATTAGCACGCACACTCACCACTAGCTTATCGTCGAGCCACATTCCAGCCACGCCAGGTGTGGCATCCAAATAGCCACCGCCATTACCGCGCATATCTAGAATTAGTTTTTTCATCCCTTGATTCTTTAGTTCTGTGGCTTTTTTACGAGTAAGGCTTACTGTCTCTTCATCAAAACGACTTATAGTTAATATGCCTACCGTTCCACGCAGTTCACTTGATACGCTTGGGTTGTTAATAATATCTCGAGTAATAGCGAACTCTTTCACTTCGCCAGAGCGATTCACTGCAATCTTTACTGTTGTACCTTTTTCGCCTCGAATTTCCTTTACCGCCTCCTCAGCCGACCATCCTCTGGCACTTTGATCGTTCACCATAATAATCACGTCACCAGCATGAACCCCAGCTTTTTCAGCAGGATGGCCCTCGAGCGTACGAATGATAGTCGGTTCACCACTTCGAACGCCTATTTCTGCACCAATACCACCGCCAATATCACCTGTTAACTCTTTATTAAACGCTTCAGCTTCTTTTGGCGTGAAGTACGTCGTGTACGGATCACCAATAGCCGATACCATACCGTGCTTCGCCCCCTCAAGTAAAGCATCGTCATCAATATCACCGTTATATGTCACTTTTAATGTTTGATACAGGCTCTGTAATGAGTCATCGTTCAATGTACCCGTTTCTACACGTATGCCAACGAGCGGACCAACTAGGCTATATATTTCTTTCGAACGAGTTCCAGCAATAAACCCAAGAAGTAACACGGTGAGTAACACGGCCGCAAGATAGACGCGTGTGAGATGTATTTTTTTATTCATTAGCATTAAGTATAGCGCACCCCGGAAAGAGTGCGCTAGTGTAGTTTTAACCTTTATTTTCTATGTTAGAAGTAAATGTATACGTCGTAGGATGATTGGTGAACACGAACTCGTGAGAAGTTGCCCCAGCCATCACCGTAATTAGCATTGTATTGGCTGACTGTAATGTACCCTTCGGCATCTGGACCTGATTCAACCCATACCACGTGTCCATATTCGCCAGCCATAATCACACCAACTGAGTTTGCTTTTGCTGTGTAGCCTTGCGGACGGTGCGACAACGAACTTGGGAAATTGTTAGCGTTGCCGAGATTCGTAGGAATAATACCTGTTCGCTGACCGATCTTCCAGGCTGCATAGCTAGCACACTGCCTACATCCGTACCCCCAGCCATCACCACCATTGCCGTCAGCGCCACCAGTTGAGAACATGCCCATCATTGGGCAGTTGCCCGGGCCCCATGGGTATCCGCCACTGCCACCACCAACAAATTTTACTCCACCGTTTGAAGCAGTTGCTGCGCGAATTGCAGCCTGCTGTGCCTCCATAACCTCTTGCTGCTGCGCTTGGGTTTTCTTCTTTAAGCTTTGGTATGCAGCCTCTTGACCACGTGTTTCATTCACTAGCTGTTGCTGCTCAGCGCGCTTACTATCGAGTGCTGAGCGAGCACGTTTTTGATTCTCGAGCGCTGTCTCAGTTTGTATTTTTTGCTTTTCTAACTGATCTTTTAAATCGTTAATGCGACTAATTGTAGATTTTAGTTCATCGCGCATTGATGACTGATAAGTTTGCTTGTCTACATAATCAGAGATATTCTTTGCACTGGCTAACATCTCAAGCGGTGTAATATCACCTTCTATAGCCAGGTTCGCAATCACTTCACCTAAGGCATCACGATTATCTGCTATTTCTTTTTCAGTTTCTTTAATCTTTACGACTAACTGTTCATATTTGGCCTGGTTTAGGTCAATCTGAGTTTGCAACTGCGCTATTTCATTTTTAATGCCATCAAGCTTGCGTTGCAATGTATCTGCTTTTGCACCCAATTCTTGAGCAGCAGACTGATAGCTATCGATTTGACGCTGTAATGCGGCAATACGCTCGTCAAATTCATCGGCATTTGCCTGTTGAGAATACGCTAGTGGCGTAGCGACTGCCACCATAAATGCCACTGAGACGAGTAGAGCCCTCGTCTTAAATGATTTCAATGATGGTGTGGTGGACCGTCGTTTCATCTACATCTCACAGTAGCATAAGCAATTTGCATGCGTCAATAGATTTTTCGCTAAATCTTTAGATAGCGCCTGGTTGCCAGCAGCGATGAAATTGTACCAATTAATGCACCGAGTAGAATCATGCCGAGCAGTACAAACACAGAGTACATAACAACAAAATTGAGCGTAGGTTCAATTGCCACCTGATAGCTGAGCAACTTATCTTTTAGAGAGTATAGCCCTGCAATACCAAGCCCGGTCGCAATCAGCGCTGCAATAAAGCCATATACTACTGCTTCAACGATAAACGGACCACGAATAAAGCTCTTGTCTGCGCCAATTAACTTCATCATTTCAATTTCATCGCGCCGATTAAAGATGGCCATGCGGATGGTATTAAAGATAATCAGTGAGGAAATACCAATGAACACAACACTACCAACAATACCAACTCGATCAGCAAATTCTACCCAGCGACCGATGTTTTCGATTGCCGTACGACGCTCACCTTCGAAAGACGGCTCGCGATTAACGTCGCGATTCGCTACAAACGTATCATTGCTATCTACAAAGGTTTTGAGCTGCGAAGTGTCGTTAATATCTACGAGTTTTACACGAAACGTACCAGGGTTGCGGTTCGTAGCTTCATTCAGAGCACTTAGCGTATCAGGGTCGGTACTACTTGCCTCAGCAAAGTTTTTTCGTGCTTCTTCCGGCGAAATATAACTTACTTCGCGTACAGAGCTTAAGTTTTTTAAATCTTTTCTAATCGTCTCGACAGCGCTATCTTCTATATCTGTCTTTACATAAATCGACATATCAACATTGTCGCGAATAACATCTACTGAACTCACCAATGTATTACGTGCCGCCAACGTTACAAATACAATTAGTAGCGTGATTGTCATCACTGCCGTTGCCGCAACAGTTAACCATGCGTTACGAGAAAAATTGTTCACGCCATAACGGCACATACGAACAAACGTAATCCACTGGCGACGCTTTCGCTTACTTTGAGCAAATTGCTTCGATGTCATTTTTTTACCCGCCATTACTGCCTATAGCTCCCTTGCGCCTGATCGCTTGTGATCTTCCCGTGCTCTAGCGTCACTACCCGGCGCTGTAATTTATTCACAATTTCTACGTTATGTGTCGTCAAAAGTACTGTTGTACCGTAGCGGTTAATTTTTTCGAGCAAACGAACAATATCCCAACTGTGCTTCGGGTCTAAGTTCCCAGTTGGCTCGTCAGCGATTAGTATTTTCGGCTGCCGCACTACAGCGCGAGCAATCGCCACGCGTTGACGCTCCCCACCACTGAGTTGGTGCGGGAATGATTTTTCTTTGCCGGCAAGCCCAACTAGCTCGATCACCTTTGGCACTGTGGTTTTAATCTCACGGTGTGTCATACCGGCAATTTCTAACGCAAAGGCAATGTTTTCAAAAACCGTTCGCTGTGGCAATAATTTAAAGTCTTGGAACACCACGCCAATCTTACGCCGTAGTAGCGGAATATGCTTGTCTTTCAACGTGTCATAGTCAATACCACCAACTACAATCTTACCGCTTGTTGGCTTCTCTTCCCTAGTAAGTAATTTTAGCAGCGTTGATTTACCCGCTCCAGAGGTACCAACCAGAATAACAAACTCTTTTGGCTCAACATGCAAACTAATCCGCTGCAATGCTGGCGTGGTATTTTTACCGTATGTTTTTGTTACCCTATCTAGAAGAATCATTTACGCTCAATTATAGCATAAGTAGTACCTTCATACGCTATTCATAACCGGTTGTTAGCTCAGTATAGCGCGCTACTTTTTACGCATCAACTAGGGGGGGTGTGACTGGCTTTTATTCGTACGGTATTTACTAAGCTTCTTCGAAGTGCTGCTCTAGGTATGCGGTAATAAATCCATCAATTTTACCATCAAGCACGCTTTTTGCATCTTTATCTTCGTGCTTTGTACGAGTATCTTTCACTAGGGTGTAGGGATGCAGTACGTAGTTGCGGATTTGAGAACCCCAATTAGCCGATTCACCCGCCTGCAAGTCACTTAGGTTCTCAGCATGTTGCTCAAGCTGCAACTGAGCCAGCTTTGAACGCAATAGGCGCATAGCCGTGTCTTTATTCTGTAGCTGCGAGCGTTCATTTTGAATTGCCACTACAGTGTTTGTAGGGAGGTGCGTGATCCGCACGGCTGAATCTGTTGTATTCACACTCTGGCCGCCGTGCCCCCCAGCGCGGTACACATCAATCTTCAGATCCTTGTCGTCAATATGAACTTCCTCGGGTGCGTCGATTCGCGGCAACACTTCAACCAGCGCAAAACTGGTTTGGCGCAGATTGTCGCTATTAAATGGGCTCAAGCGCACCAATCGGTGCACACCATGCTCACTGCGTAATTTACCGTAGCTGTACGTCCCGCTTACCTCAATTACACTTGTTTTTATACCTGCTTCGTCGCCGGTAGAGCGTTCTGCCGTTGATACTGTCATGCCAGCCTTTTCGGCCCACCGTATATACATCCGCTCGAGCATTTCAGCCCAATCCTGCGCGTCAGTGCCGCCTACACCAGCAGTAATCCGCACAATTGCATCGTGGTCATCATACTGGCCGTTAAATAATAAGTCTTTTTTTCGCAGGACAAGCTCGTTTTCAAACGCCGATATCTGTATTTCAAATTCTTGCTGCAAGGAGTCGTCACCAAGTGCTAGTAATTCTTGGATATCTTGAACTTGCAGGGCGAGCTGCTGCCAGGGCTCAATCAATGACCGCAAGCCGGCTGCCTTTTTACTTAAGTCCTGAGCTCTTGCGGGATTATTCCATACTTCTGGGACGGATAACTCATGATCAACTTGAACCAACTCATCAGCTTTCTGCTCCAATGAGAGCCTGGACATCGCGACTGAAATGTCTTCCTGTAACTGGTGAACGCGTTTTTCAAGAGAATGCACTACTGCTATTGTACCATTGCCGTGGCCCAGTCTTGCGAAGGGTAGGTTTCGTCGATTGGGAAATTTGACACAGGAACTTCAAATGGCAGTGACGAGTAGCCGTTCTGCCTAGCCGTGTGGTATGCAGCACGGAGCTCTCCTATCTCACCCACGCATTCGAAGGGTTTCATTACCCCATCCACGCCCAGTAGACCTTTAAACGTATCTACCAATTCAGATTTACTAAACAGATCCCCTCCGAGGTGCTGGTCGAGCTCGTCCTTGGTAGTAAATGGCGCAAACAACAAATAAGCGTTTGCACATTTTGGACACAGCCCACACCAACTAAGTGTTTGATTATTAGCGCCTTGCTTGTAGTTGGCTACGTTACAAGAGCTAAATTCGTCGGCAAATCGATGCCATGAATGTTCTGAAAATAATTGCGTTATCTTTAGCTCACTCATTGCCCGTAACGGCGAGCCAACCCGAAGATCTGGTGAAATATAGCGCCGTACATACTCAGCAAACAGTGTTTCAGCTTGCCACGTTTTAGACCATTGATGATTAATCGGTAAGTCACCAATCCATCCATGCGGCTCGTCACCCTCATGGGCGATTGCAGCTAGGACCGTCTGCTTATTGAGCAGCACCGCCTGCATCACTGCATAGCTTAAAACTATAAAAGTGACTGGAACATGACCATTCTTACCACCCTGCTTTGCGGCCTGTAGTAGTGCCGGTGTATCGATTGAGCGCTTAGCAACCAGCAACTCACTATTGAGCGAGTCCAGTACTTTCGGATATGAATCGCTACTCGAAACGTACCAAGCAGTGTATGGGTGATCATTCTTCTCTAACAGTGATGCCAGTAGTAATGAATCTTTACCGCCGCTTTGAAGAGACAATGTACCCAATCCTTCGTAGTCGGTTGCTATTTTACTGTTTGCTCCAGCTGCTGGAGTAAAGTGCGCTAGGTCTGCGCGCGTTAAGTCATTTTCGTACGCGAATTGGCTTAAACCCTCCTGGTACACGTAATTTAAGAAGGCTGCCCGCCACTCATCCAGGCCGCCGGTTTCAAATAAAATATCTGTGGTCGGAAAACATTTATAATAGGATACGCCAATCAGTAGGAAACTCAGAAACAGTGCTCGCTCAAACACAGCTTGATTGTACGTTGGTATGCTGCGAGGAAATGAAAATCGCTCCGCGTACACCCTGCCCTGACTATCACCGTAATGAAACGAGGCTACATTTGTTTCTGCATCAAACGCATAGTTTTTAAAAATAAATGTCATAGCGACTCAACGATTGCAGTAAACTGTTCACCCCGATCGGTGAAATTTTTAAACATGTCGAAGCTGGCGCAGCCAGGGCTTAGAAGCACCACGCCATTCGTAATTTTCGACTGAGCTGTCGTAATAATTTCTGAAAAATCTTGAGATTCAATAACCGTCACATGTTGCTCTAACACACCAGCTGATGCCAAAGCCGAGGCAATACGATGGCGCACTGCACCATATACCACGCAGTGCACTGAAGTATCGGCCGCAATATAGCTAGCAAGTACAGAAAAATCTGCGCCTTTATCAAACCCACCTAGTAAGATTACCCTGCTTCCGGTGAACGAGCGGAGCGCTGCAATTGACGCCGATGGTGCAGAAGAGTAGCTATCATCGTAAAACTGCACACCGTTTACGTCACGAATAAACTTTATTCGATGTGGCAATCCGTCAAAACTAGCTAAGCCTCGTCGAATTATATCTGCATTATTCACATATTCTCGTACAGCAGCAATGGCTGCGCTTGCATTTTCAACGTTATGGGCACCTGGTATAACTAAGCTACTCGAATAATCCGCCATATTATACGGATATGCAATTTTCGTAGCCTGTGACGCATCAGCAATGGAGCGCGATATGTCATTCAGACTATTAAATACTACTGTATCGGCACTTGTTTGAAACTTAGTAATATTTGCTTTAGCAGCAATGTACTCCTCCATTGAATCGTGCACATCAAGATGGTCTGGCTCGATTCCCAACACCACAGCCACGTGGGGACTTTTTTGAATATCCCATAGTTGAAAACTCGAGAGCTCGAATACAACAATATCATTTGATGCAATGTGCTTTAACTCGGAAATGGCTGGTGTGCCAATGTTACCAACCAGGTGAACCGTAGCATCTGCGGCGCGTAATATTGATGCAATCAGGCTACTTGTTGTGCCTTTACCTTTTGTACCAGTCACGCCGATGATTGGTGCTGGGCACCTTTCAAAAAACTCATTTGTGGTACTCCAGACTTTACCTGGGTATGGCAGCTTTTTAGGGTGGATGCTTGGAGAGCGAATAATAAGGTCAAACTCCCCCAGATTCGAGAACGCATCAGGACCGCTAATTACCTTTGCAGAATCGGGCAAGTTATCAGGCTCGCCGCGCTCATCAACAATCGTTATATCGTTATCAGGAGTATTCCAGTATTCATATGCAGCCTTGCCCTCCAGTCCATATCCCGCTACTGCAATCTTCATATCCTTACTCTACACTACTTGGAAACACTTTGGCGAGTTTATCGCTAAGCTGCACCACTTCGTCCTTCTCTTCACTGGTAACTGCAGCCAGCACCCATGTATTTGCATCTAAGAATAGTTTAGCGGTCTCAACCATCTGCTCACATGTTACCGCCTTAATGGCATCTGGTACTTTTTCGTAGTTCTTTACAACACCATCGGCAAAATATCGGTTGGTATAGAAGCCGGAGATTTGGCTTACTGTCTGGGCGCCCATCTGGTATCTACCAAGAGCATAGCTTTTTGCAGCTTCAAGTTCACCGTCTTTAATGCCGCCACTCACAACCGACTGCACTTCACGAACAATGATATCGAACAGTCGTCCAGCCGTGTCATGATTTACCTGGCCGCCAAAATCCCAGCTAGAGTCATAAAAACCTGCCGATGTATCAGAAAAAATACCATATGCGAGCCCTTTTGCGCGTGCAGCACCATATATTCTTGAGTGCATGGTACCAGTGAGGATGTGATCAAGGCAGTTCATTGCTTCGAGCTCATTATCGTTTAATTCTCGCGGTACCATAAGGCTCAAACCGAAGGTTATATTGCTCGCTTCTTTTCTACGAATAATCGTTGGCTTACCACTCGATAGCTTATCTTGTGGAACTGGAAAGCGCACTCCTGGCTCGAGTTGCCACTCCTCTAAGTTACGGATAATCTCTTTCCGACGACCATGGAGCTTCCCTGCAATTACAAACCGCATGTTCTGAGCAGTATGCGTGCGAGCATAGTGCTCTTTAATATCTTTCAGTGATACGTTATTGATTGTTTGAATACGCTGCCAGTAGGTTAAAATGTCCTCACCGAGCAGTTGCTGAATCTTCGGCCACAGCACACGACTGTGGTTATTCAAGTAGCCAGTCAGCTCACTTCGTACGTTACCCTTTTCAGCTTCGAGCTCAGCGTTGTTAAATCGTGGTTGGCAAATTGCAACTTGTTGCAAATGGAGAATGCGCTGCCATTCAAAATCAGCGCAGTCAGCCACGTATACCATAGAAAGATCGGAGGTATAGGCATTATGGTAGGCACCGTTTTTTGTGAACTCTGCTTCGTAAGCATGCTCACTCTTATATTCCGCATTTGCACCAAACGCCATATGCTCCATAATATGAGCCGTTTCGTATATATCTTTATGTTTGACATACCGGTTACCGGCTCGGAACTGGAACTGGAAGCTCATTACCGTAGCCCCAGGAACATCAACTAGTAGGCCTCGGGCTCCGTTTTTTAATCGTACTTCTTGCGTGGTGTGCTTCACTTGCCTCTCGTCGCCTTTCTGCTCGCCCATAGATTGGGAACATGCGTTATCATCTTCAAATCCATCGATACCAAGAGCTAGTTAAGACACTAGCCCCGCGTATTACCGACGGCTTTTTTTCTTATTTTGCCGTGCAGCTTTTTTCTTCTTGCGTGCAG
>JALRDS010000032.1 GCA_023259925.1 Candidatus Saccharimonadia bacterium | reverse complement strand
GCGACTGTTCATCGAACACCGTTACGGTGTGGCCGGCATTTTGCCATAATTCAGCAAGTGGCTTTCCTACTAGCCTGCCATTGCCAACTATGGCAATTTTCTTGCCTTTCAGTTCTATGTTGTATCCCCCAAGCAGCCAGTCAATTGCCTGAGCCGTAGCAGGGATAAAGACACCACCGCCACCTAGTCCATCAACGTCTTTTGCGGGCAGGACCGCCGTTACTATCTCGTCTACTTTCATGCCACCTGCGAGCGGTAGTTGAATAATAATTCCGTGAACATCCTGGTCGTTATTGCAAGTTTCAATAACTGATAGTATGTTGTCAGCATTAGTACGCCGCACCTCGACATCAACTTCAATATCTTGACCGTACGCTTGCTTCATACGAACATACGTATCGATCACAGGGTTATCGATAGCCTGAATAATTACTAGTTTCGGCTGCACACTCCAAGACTGGCGCAAATTGCGCACCTGCTTGGCCTGGCGCTCTTTAATGTAATCGGCTAATTCTGAGCCATAAAGTAATTTCACTCCTAGTATTGTACCAGAAATACTGAACCAGAATGACCCAATAACAGATTAGAGTACCTTGTATAACGATCGATAAGCTACTGCCGCTGCAATGATTTGTATAGTCGCCATCGCGATGAATATACCTTGAAATCCGTACATGCCAACTACTATCCCGCCGAGTATGCCTCCGCCTGCAGCAGCAAACATTGTACCGGAGTCCAGCCAAGACCACTGTTCGCTCTCCCTGCCTGAAGATTCATTCTTAGCAAATAATGTTTTAAAAGCTGGTGCAACCATACTGGCTGCGAAAGCGTTGAAGGCCAGAACAAACACCAAAGACGTGAGCGAATCAACAACAAGAAATGATAAAGCAGCAAAGGCGCATAGTGCATATCCCAGTACAAGCATCTTGCCTTTCTTTTTGTCGTTTTCAAATCTTCCAAAGAATAGAATAAGAAAAGCCTGTAACAAAGAGTAGCCACCCCAAACTAGTGAGATTGTTTGCGCGTCGCTAACAAAACTGTTCGCAAACAACGCATACAGCGGCGCAAATGTGTAGTACCCCACTAGGCTAAACAAGTTCACAAATAATAGGTAGTTGAGGTTGCTACGTTTGGTCATATTTACGATAGTATCAGCAATTCATTGAAATGTTTAACCTAAATAAAAAAGACCTACCGTCGGTAGGTCACTTTTATTTGGAGGGCCATCTGAGACTTGAACTCAGGACACCCTGCTTAAGAGGCAGGTGCTCTAACCAGCTGAGCTAATGGCCCGTGCAACTATAAAATCATAACAAACAGAGGTGAGTTTGTCTAGAGCTGATCTTTTTTAGCACTAATAAATGCCGACCACTGCCGCACGAGTCGCAAGATTGTTTTTAACGGCAATTCAATTACCATGTCAAGAACCAAAGCGACTACGTTTACCTTGGCGTACTTGTCGCTCAGGTAACGGCCCACCACTACGAACGGCATATATAAAAAGTCGCGTACTAACGTAACACCGTTTTGTGCTGACTCTACTGATTCTAACTCACGAATTGCCCGACTTAAACGGAAGCCTAAGAAGCTTGCAGCTGATAGGAAAACGAAGAAAATCAGCAAATGCATAATATCCAATTCAAATAACCGCCATAGCAGGTACGCCACACCGCCAAAC
>JALRDS010000081.1 GCA_023259925.1 Candidatus Saccharimonadia bacterium | reverse complement strand
GAAATGCGCGGGCGCAACGGGTCTTCGATGATCGACATGCCTTTGGGCAACACCTGTTGGCCAAGGGCGTCGCGCAGCCAGCTTGCGCCTCGGGCGATTGAGGTGCCGTTCACCGCCGACAGAAGATGCCCAACCAACGAGGCCGCAACCCGTTCGTCAAACAGCACCGGAAAATGTCCGGTCCGGGGTTTTACCGCTCCGGCCCGCGCCAGTGCGCGTTCGGCGGCCAGTGCGCCGATGCCTCCACCTGAACCAATTCGATATACTACATTAAACTTTTTCCCGGGTGAGGTAAGCGTTATTTCTTCAACCCAAGCATTTGCTTTGTCTCCTGAAGTTACGGATTTATACTGCCAGGTGTCAGGGTAAGTAAATGCCAGTGGTGTGCCGAAATCTTCAGAAATCGCTCCATCGACATACGTGACGTTAGATTGCTCGGGTTTTACCTGTGACTTATCGTTTTTTGTGGTTTGGGTTTGACTACTAGAGTCGTTCTCCGATTGTAAATTCTGCCAAAACAACACTCCAAGCGCGCCTAGTACAATAACGATAACCCCGAATACAATAAGTAAATGCCCTGAACCCTGCTCTACTGAACGTGCTTTCATTCTTTATCTCCTTATCGTAAGTAAAGCATATGCGGTATCTACCCACAATAAGATTTTTTATGTATAATCACCTTAATAACATGCAACCAAAACCAAACACAGAACAACCAGTATGCGTTCCCCGAGACATCGCCTTGCAGGCTGCGATGATCCGCCTAGGCAACGTCGATGAAGAGATTCAAGCTGGCTATAATATCATTCGAAAATACCACAAAACTGTTACTGTTTTCGGCTCGGCTCGAACTACAGAAGATGACCCGTATTACAAGCTTGCCGAAGAAATTAGTCAACGATTAGCTGGCGCAGGCTATGCAATTGTATCTGGTGGAGGCAATGGAATTATGGGTGCCGCCAACCAAGGTGCGCATATTGCTGCCCAAAAAGGTGCCAGTAAAGTTGGCGGTGAATCAATTGGCTTTAACATTAAATTACCGCACGAACAAACCCTTAACAATTACACCACCGAGCACTACGAATTTGCCCACTTTGCCCCGCGTAAAATTGTTATGACAATGTACGCAGATGCCTATATCTACTTTCCGGGTGGATTTGGAACGCTCGATGAATTTTCTGAAATCATGACACTTATTCAAACTGGCAAAACACTGAAGTCACCAATTATCTTAGTTGGACATGATTTTTGGGATGATTTTGATACATTTGTAAAAAAACAACTCCTTGGCCGTGGTCTCATATCCGAGGGCGATGAGAACCTCTACACCATTACCGATGACGCTAGTAAGGTAGTTGAGCTAGTTAAAAGCAATACAACCTACTGCGATCATAAAATAGCAAAAGCTCCCTTAAGCGAATAAGGGAGCGAAGCTGCTTTTTGAACATGTGGTACTTATAGTACCGTTATTTTATAGTCTTCTGGAGCCTCATCCAAGAATTTATTTATATCCTCACGTCGTAACAAGCCTGCTTGTGCGCCAAGTTGCTGCACCACACTCATACTGTTAATCGGTGCCCATGTTAGGGCTTCATCCATAGATTTGCCCAACGCGAGTGCTGATACAATTGTACTTGCAAACGCATCGCCCGCACCTGTGCGATCAAGCGGATCAGCTGGATCAGGATAGTTTGGGATAGTCACTAGTTTGTAGTCGTACGAGGCGTAAGAGCCGCTCGGGCCGTCAGTAATAACTACAATTTGCGGACCAAGTTCATGCAAGCCAATCGTAAGGTCGCGCAAATCATCATAGGCGCGGCCAGTTACATCAACCGCTTCTTCACGGTTCATAACAACAATATGCGAGCGTCCGTAAATGCCAGCTAATTTTTCAGGCCCCCACTCAAATTGGAACGTACCAGGCTGGAAAGCTAGCTTTACCTTCGGGTGTCTCTGTAGGTAATCGAGCAAGCCTTCGTGGAGTGACCATGAATCTTTACCAATATATGACAAGTAGATCCAGTCTGGCTCAGTAATCGGATCTTGCCAACGATATTCGTATTTTTCACTTTTTACCAACATTGTTCTATCCGCACCGTAGCGAAGCACGTACCAGTAACTAGTAAGTTTTCCGTCCTCAGTCACCATCGAATCGGTACTGATGTTTTCTTCTTTCAAGTGCGCAATCGCCTCTTCGCCAACCGCATCACCGCCAATCCAGGCCATTAGGCTAGCGCGAAGACCTAGTCGCGCGGCAGAAACTGCAGCATTGGGCGACGGCCCAACAGAGCGAACAATATCCACATGATCATACGGCGGCTTTTGACCAAAAGGTAGAGCTAGCCATTTAGTATCGCCCTCTTGAATAATTTTTGCAGAAGACTCACTCAACTTAATAAATGCATCCGTAAAAATATCACCTATCATAAGCACAGAAGGCGTTTCTGTGTTATTGTGTAGCGCCTCTACTGCCGCATCGTTCTGTTCGTGGTGCTTATCATCGTTCATGGCAAGTCCTACCTCCTCTGCCTGCTTGGTTATCATTTCGGTTGATGTACGCTCATGCGCTGCATACCGCTTAATTATTTCTCGTCGTAAATAGCGTTGGGCATGGCCTAATAGCCGTTTCTCGAATGCTATATCATGGTGACTATTTTCAACAACATCCATAAGGTTGAATGAAATAAGCTCACCGTCAACATCCAGTAGCACATACGGTGTCGCCTCGAGCGGTGTTGTGATACCCTTTTTTACCATGGCATTTAATGCCAGGTAGAGTTCTTTCGGAGTTGTATTCGTAATATCAAGGTCGAGGCCGCGCATTACACTATGCACAGACTCAGTAATATCTGCCACCAATTTAGCATCAACGCCACTATGGCCACTTGCTTGTTCAAATTCGTGAATCGTTAAGATAAACCGCGGATGGTCATTACCCAGTAAGCGAGCTAGCTTTCCACTCATAGTTACAGCGCTTTTTCCTCTAGTGGCATTTCATGTAAATTAACACCTTGATGCAAAATCCCGTCTTTTGCCCCAACTTTCGTTACAACCGAGGTTGAGTTTGCACTTGCAAAAACAATAGCCTCTTTTAAACTCTTACCTACAGCCCATTGGCTCAAGAATCCACTCGCAAAAGCGTCACCAGCACCCAAGCGATCAACCACCGTAACGTCTTCATACATGCCAGCTGTTATGATTGTCTTACCATCACTAGCTACCACTCCATTTGGACCGTCGCTTACAATTGCAACTGGTACGAAATTAAGTAAATGGCGCACTAACTCTTCACTATTTTCGCCTTCGACCAGCAGCTTAGCTTCATCTTTGTTCACACATAGCACTTCAACATCTTCGAGCAGCGGACGGAGTTTATCTGGCTGTTCCAGTTCCTTACTATCAGGGTTAAGCATCACTTTGGCACCATGCTCAGCAGCAAGTGAGATAACGTCATTTAATAGCTCAATAGAATGTAAAGCAGACGGATATACCCAGTCTGCGCCTTTGATACGCGTAAGGTCGAGGTGACGGTCTCCGGGCTTTGGCCCCACGCCATGATAACTCAAAATCGTACGCTCGCCAGTCGGTGCTAGTAAAATCGTACCGTAGCCGGCTTGCATATCAGGTGATTGAACCACCCCGCTCGTATCAACCCCTTCATGGTCGAGTTCTCGTAAAATTGAACCAGATGCCATATCTTCACCGAGTACCCATAGGTACTCACTATGCAGGCCCTGACGTGCGATCGTCACAGCTACATTCGTTGCATTACCGCCAGTGGAAAACAGCAAATCTTGTACTTCTAATTTTGCACCGAGTGGTAGCTGCTCATAGGCTACATCACCTTGAATTGTTGGATCGAATTCATCACTCCGCAAAAACACATCTTGCGTGGCTTTACCGATTGCGATTACTTTTGGTGTCACTTGTGCCATAGCTACTAATTTACCGCCTTATTCATTGAACCGAAGGCTGTTATCTTTTCTTCTACTACTGTTTGCACAGCCTCATAGACTGTTGGCATTAGCTTGACCACTGCGTACTCTTTAGGATTGTCGGCCAACACTTTTTCAAGCGTAGTTCGGAATGCATAGCGCATGTCGCTGTTGATATTAATCTTTGATACGCCTATTTTTGCCGCCTCTTCAAAATAGTGGAGCGGCGTACCAGAACCACCGTGCAGTGAAATTTGGCAACCAATTGCATCACGAATTGCCGAAAGTAGTGCCAGGTCTAGCTCTTTTGGTACTGGATATTTACCGTGTAAATTACCAACTGCAGCCGCAAACGTATCAATGCCCGTTGCATCAATAAACGAGCGAGCACCATCAGGTGTGCTAAAGGTCTTTTTAATCTCATCGTAATTAATATCTTCTTCGTGCAGGTTCGATGAACCACCAAAATAGTGCGGCTCACTTTCTACTAGCGCCCCAGTAAACTTAGCGTATTCAACCACTTCTTTTGTTTTTGCAATAATTTCTTCTTCGCTTGCATCATGATCCGCTTGTGAGATATCAATGTGAATAAATTCATAGCCTGCATCGATCGCACGTTTACAGCCTTCAACTGTTGGACTATGGTCGAGATTGATATACATTTCTATGCCATATTCTTCTTTGTAATTATCAACCATGTCTCGAACATTTTCGAGACCCAAGGCCTCTACTTCACCGTCACTCACTTCAACAAGCACAGGCGAATGGAGCTTCTGAGCAGCTCGTGCAATAGCAATGAGCGTTTCTTGGTTATCTATATTGAACGCACCAACAGCGAACCCTTGCTGGCGTGTGCGTTGCATTAAATGACGGGCACGCGTTGTGTTGTCTCGAATTTGTCGTATGCTGTGGCTCATGTATTCTCCTTTAGGCTACCTGCATCATAAATTGTCCAATTTTTGTCGCTAAACTATCGCCGTTAAGGCCGAACGCTTCTACAACTTCACGCGGCGTACCAGACTCACCATAGCGATCCTCAACACCAAGTCGCTTTATTGGCACAGGCAGATGTTCTGAGGCGAGTTCAGTGATTGCACCGCCAAGCCCCCCAGCAATCTGGGCCTCTTCAACAGTTACGCCACACTTCGTTTTGCGCAAGCTAGCCAGAACTGTCTCGTCATCCAGTGGTTTAATTGTCGGCACATGTACCACTTCGGCATCTACCCCATTTTTTGCTAACAGTTTTGCCGCAACTAATAATTCATATGTCATCGTTCCCGTACCAAATAAGCTTACGTGTTTGCCTGGCCGAAGCACGTAGGCTTTACCAATTTCAAACGGTGACTGTGCGGTACTGAATATCGGTGTTTTATCTCGCGACAGACGTAAATAGCTCGGCTTACCGTTGCTGGCAAGTGCGATCGTAGCTTTCTCAGCCTCGATACTATCGCCTGGCACCACCACTACCATGTTCGGCATCACACGCATCAGTGCAATATCCTCTAACATTTGGTGAGTTGCCCCATCTGGCCCAGTGTACAAGCCCGCATGTCCACCAACTACTTTTACCGGCTGATCATTCAGTGCAGCGGTTGTTTTAATCTGTTCCCAGTTTCGCCCCGGGCTAAACGCAGCGTAACTTGCGGTAAACGGAATTTTTCCAGCCCGTGCCAGCCCACTGGCGACTGTTACTAAGTTTTGTTCAGCTACACCTACTTCAATGAACCGTTTTGGAAATGCTTCACGGAATAAATGCATCTGTACGCTCTCTGTTAAATCGGCGCATAGTGCCACCACCGACTCATCAAGTTCGCCGGCTTTTTTTAGCCCACGTCCAAATCCAGCTCTTGTGGGTTCAACCAGCTGCTGCTTAGTAAGCACGGCTTTATCAAGTTCGTATTTACTCATGCTTTTGCCCCTCGTGAGATATTTTTCCTCGTAAACTACGTAGTTCTGCCAAGGCTAATTTAGCCTGCTCATGGTTTGGCGGCATCCCGTGCCATCGATAGTCGTATTCCATAAAATCAACACCCTTGCCAGGGATAGTATGGGTAATGATGACACTAGGGCGATTCGTAATTGCCTTTGCCATGCCAATAGCATCAAGGATGCTTTCTACGTTATGACCATCAATCTCTTGTACATGCCAGCCAAAACTCTGCCACTTTCCGCGCAGGTCTTCGAGCGGCATAACGTCTTCTGTGTTGCCATCAATCTGAATATTATTTCGATCAACAAACGTAATAAGCTGACTCAATTTGTACTTACCGGCAAACATAGCAGCCTCCCAAATGTTGCCTTCATTTAGTTCGCCGTCTCCAGTAATACAATACACAAATCGATGGGCTTGACCATCGAGGTATTGCAAGCTATAAGCCACACCAGCTGCCTGACTCAAGCCGCTGCCTAGCGGCCCACTGGTGTTTTCGAGGCCTGGCAAGCGCGTACGCTCCGGGTGCCCTTGCAATCGACTTCCGTACTTCCGTAGTGTTAGTAGTTCTTTCTTATCAAAATACCCTGCCTCGGCCATCGCCGCATACTGCACTGGTACGCAGTGCCCGTTTGATAGGAAAAAATAGTCACGCTCTTCCCAATCAGGTTCTTTTGCGTTGTAGTTCATAGCACCGAAGTACAATGTTGCTACTAGGTCGCTAAGCCCCAACGGTCCAGCAGAGTGCCCGCTGCCGGCAGCTTCGAGCATTGATATAATATCGCGGCGAATAACGCTCGCTTTGTCTTCAATTTGCTTATTTGTAAGATGCCCACTCATTACAGCCATTGTAGCATGCTTATGGTTATATCACACCGTGCTTGTTGATTTCGGCAAGCATCGTGTTGTATGTAGCGGCTGGGTCTTGGCTATTAGCAATCGCACCCCCAACGTTTAGTACATCCACTCCGCCCTGAGCTAAACCAAACGCATTTTCAACGCTTACGCCGCCATCCCAGCCAATTTCAACATCAGATTTAATCGCTCGGATAAGACGAACTTTTTCAAGTTGCATGAGACTAGCCGTACCACCGTAGTGGCCTAAGTCACCGCTAAAAATCATTACATGGTCAGCTGCTTGGATATACGGTGCAACCGACAGGGGTACGGTTGGGCGCTGCAAGGCAACACCCGCCTTAATACCAGCAGACTTAATCTTTTGAAGTACCGGCAGCAAATCCTCTTCAACCTCAGCGTGAAATGTAATTAAATCCGCCTTTAATGCGGTCAACTGGTCTACATATTCAGACGGCCTAGCTACCATGGCATGAATATCTGCATGCCAACCCTGGGGCCACCACAATTGACTGGGCTCCAATAAGAACGTAGGGGCGAAATCACCATCTGAGATATCAATATGCACCCTGTTAGCAAAGGTATGAATTCGCTCCATCGACTGCTTATATTGGTCAGTTGTTTCTACCGTAATGCACGGTGCAATTGCTGTTGCCATAGTGCTTATTAAAACTCATCAATCTGTGCGTTACGACGCCTAAATCTGGCAGCACCGGCAAACTGTGTATTCAGCCACGTTTCAATAATGCCCTGCCATGCCTCTTTATTATCTTGTAAAATACGCGCCGGTAAGCAGAGTACATTACTGTCATTGTCATACCGCGTCATCTTTGCTTCATACGCATCCCAAATCACCGCAGCGCGAATCCCCCTAAAGCGATTTGCTGCCATTGCGACACCCTGGCCCCCACCACAAATCAAAATGGCGCGCGGGTCTTTATCGGTTTCGCCAATCACTTTGGTAGCTGCAAGTTGAGCAAAATCCGGAAAATCATCATTGGGGTCTAATACCTTACCACCAACATCTTCTACGTCATAGCCGTGCTTCGCCAAGTACGCAAACACGTCTTCTTTCATGTGGAAGCCTTGATGATCGGCACCGAGGTAAATTTTCATATTAGTTCAAGTATAAGCGGGATAGCGATACGTGTAAAGCCGTTGACACTGACACATCTTACAAAGCGAAGCGTAGCCAGTACTATGCCCCGGTCTCGAACCTACTAAAGCCCGTACACCAGCACGGTGTCGCCATATATCCAAATTAAACAAATATTGCTCGTAACACATAACCGGCCCAGAGAGTACCTCCCGGGCCGGTAAAAGTTAATTGCTAGCTACCAAAATGGTAGTTTTTTGTTTACTTTATTGCTTTTGCTACGTCAGCAACTAATTCAACTAAGCGGTTACTGTAACCCCATTCATTGTCATACCATACGCACACCTTAACAAGGTTGCCGTCTACTACACGAGTGAGCTCAAGGTCAACCGTACCTGAGTTGCTGTTACCGATGTAGTCGCGGCTTACAAGTGGTTCATCACTGACTCCTAAAATGCCCTGGTAGTACGGTTCTTTAGCAGCCTTTATAAATGCATCGTTCAGCTCCTCCACTGTAACATTCTTGTTAAGCACTGCAGTCACATCGCTGATTGAAACAACTGGCGTAGGCACGCGCATACTAATGCCGTCAAACTTACCTTCAAGTTGTGGCAAGGTTTTCGTTACTGCAATTGCCGCGCCCGTACTGGTAGGTACGATATTTTCAGCCGCATTGCGCCCCTCACGAGGGTCTTTCTTTGGCGCATCCTGAATAGCTTGGCTGGCGGTGTAGCTATGCACTGTTGTAAGCATACTTTTTTGTACGCCAAACTCAGCATCCAAAATTGCCATAACAGCACCGAGTGAGTTGGTTGTACAGCTAGCGTTAGAGATTACTTCTGTTGCACCTTCAATCTTATCGTCGTTGGCACCGAGTACAATCGTATCCACGCCGTCCGATTTAGTCGGGCCACTAATCACAACACGTTTTGCACCAGCCTCAATGTGTTTACCGGCACCTTCTTTATCAGTAAAGAATCCAGTAGACTCAATCACCATATCGATACCGAGTGCCGCCCACGGTAGTGCAGCTGGGTCTTTTTCGGCAAGTACTTTTATTTCTTTGCCATCAACAACAATGCCGCTGTCGGTATGCGTTACCTCGTGGCCGTAGGTGCCATAGTTGCTATCATGCTTCAGTAGGTACGCTAATGTTTTATTGTCGGTTAAGTCGTTGATTGCAACAATCTCAAGATCGCTTCGTTCAAACGCAATTTTAAAAGCGTTTCGTCCAATTCGTCCAAATCCGTTAATTGCCAGTTTTGTCGCCATGATTCTCCTTATTTTGCCTTACCCCTTATGGTTACTGCTAGTATACAGCATCCGTGCAGGTCACGTCACTTCAAGGTTGGTTGTTTTGCTATACTAACAGTAGTGAATAAACAGCAACTACTTACATCCGCAGCACCGCACTATACTCAAGACCAACTCCTGGAACTTGAGCATGCAATTGATGTGGCGACGAATGCCCATGAGGGGCAGAAAAGAAAAAGTGGCGAAGCCTATATAATTCACCCGCTCAGCGTTGCTGCAACACTTGTGGAATGGGAACTTGATATCGATACAGTTTTAGCAGGGGTGCTTCATGACACCGTTGAAGACACCGACCTAACGCTAGAAACAATTGAATCATTATTCGGTCAAGACGTTGCCTTTTTGGTAGATGGCGTTACAAAAGTATCGCGTGCCCGTAGCGGCATGCGCAGTCTCGACAGCTACTTGCCCGCCACTAAAGACAATCTCACCAAGCTAATGATTGCTGTAGGGCGAGATGTTCGTGTTCTCATTATTAAGCTCGCCGATCGCC
>JALRDS010000072.1 GCA_023259925.1 Candidatus Saccharimonadia bacterium | reverse complement strand
AACGAGATTATGAAAGAATTCATGAAAGATAAGTATCTTCCACCGATGGTTGAAGCTGCACACCCCGAGGAGGCTGTCATTTATGGCTGCTACTACCACGCTATCGACACACAAGTTGATTAATCTTGTCACTACCCATTACCCCAATCTCACCTTTACTGCTGGCGACTATTTTGCATGGCAACCAGAAACAAACACGATTACGTACCAGATAGACGACCCTTCGTTCGAGGCGCGTCTACTCCATGAAATTGGCCATTCAATTCTTGGCCACACAGGCTACGACCGGGATATAAGCTTAATAGGCATGGAACGCGATGCCTGGCAGATTGCTCAATCTGAACTTGCTCCGCTATGTAACGCAACAATTACGAGTGATCATATAGAGGATGATATGGATACCTACCGCGACTGGCTCCATAGCCGCAGCACCTGCCCCACCTGCTCAGCGAACGGCATTCAAAAAACACGCACAGCATACGCGTGTATCTCCTGCAATGCTACATGGAGAGTCAATGAAGCGCGCAGGTGTGCTTTGCGCCGCTATCAAACTACGTAAAAAACCCTGACATTCAGCCAGGGTTTTTTACACTGTAAGTACTTTTTACCTATACGGTGTCAACTGTGTCGGCTTTACGGCGGCGTGAAATACGACCACCCTTTGCACCAGCAATACGAGCAAGTTCAGGGTTCGCAGCAAAACCACCAGTTTTACCGTTTTGACCACCCTTACGGCCAATCTTGGCGTAAAAGTTAGGGTCTTTTGCTAAATTTTTTGCGGCAGCTTTTTTACCACCATTTACGGTTCCAGCCATGGTAGGCTCCTTCCTTAATTAAAAAAGCCGGCCACATAACAGTGGTCAGCCCTCCTATTACCTCACATACGAGATGTGTATGTTTTTATATTAGCATAGCTTATGCTTTTTGTCAATATTTACCATGTGCGTTTTTATGGTTTAAAAAGTATTGTGTTTATGCGCCGGGTGCTATATATTGGTAGTAGCTCTTGTGATTACTGCGAATTGTCACAAGAACCGGCACCTGTTTGAGCCAGAATAAATGGATTCAGACATGCAAAATACGACCTGATCTGCGAGACAGGTCGTTTTATATTTCGCAGGCTATTAAGTAAATACTTGAAAGCTGGCGTGATGGCACGCTGAAGCACACAGATCGCTTCACTCCCAGCTTAAAGGAGTATTCTGCCACACGCGCAACCAAGCCTGAGGAGCTACTATTTCGTAGCTTCAGTGGCTAGTAAGGTTTAGTTACCAGAAGCTGCATTATTAGATTCTGCACCAGAATCAGTAATAGCAATTGGACCGACATTTACCAGACGATTGTCCGACTCGCGGTAGATAATTGCTTTCTTTGCAGCGGGAAAAATAACAATGATGTCTCCATTTTGCGCGTCTTTAAAGAATGGCTGATCGTTCAGTTTGCCAGTATCAGTTACCGAAGCAATTGTTGGGATCTCATCTTTTGGAACACTAATTAGCTTGGCTACTTTTGACTTGATCTGCTTAGCTCGAGCCTCTTCACTCAATTGATTATTTTCTGTGGACCGCTGCTGTAATTCTTCAGTTTTTTGATAGAAATAATACGCGAGCCCCAACCCAACCACTGTAAGGGTAAGTAGCAATCCTATAATTAGTTTTGAAAAAGCCCCTGCTTTACTTGGTTTAGTTTGGATAGTTTCTCGCCTCATATATTTTGATTCTACCAGAACTACTATATAGCTACTAGTTTGTATTTGTTACTTCCTGAAGAGTTACACGAATACGCGTAATATCCCCACTAGCGCCGACTGTGGCCGCATCTGAGCAAACCGTGTAGTACACCGGAAGGATCGACGATACGTCGTCAATAAAGTTAACAGTACCAGTCATCTTACCACCTTTGTTACTCGAAAATACACCTAATCCACCGCCCACTGCCGTACCAGTCGCGCACGTTGGCTGATATCCAATGCCGCGAACGATACGCGCAGCTACTTCAGCATCTCCGTTCCCCTTGCTGACCATTTCCATCGATACAGTACCCATAATCTGATTACCCACTGTACTGAGTGTTATATTCGGCTTTGTCATATTGTTCTCTAAGCCTGCGTCCCAATAGTCGGTTGTGTCTGAATCAGTAACAGGATCTGGTATAGTATCGACAAAACTTCGTACAGATGTGATGCCGCCGCCACTAATCGTTCCACACACCCATGACGATCCTGCCCATTGCAGCACCTGGCCAACACTGTTACAACTTTTTGCAACAATTGTATCGCCGACCCTGCTGAACATGCCCTTGCCATCGAGGGTAAGAACGTTCTCTTTTCCATCAAAACGTGTCCAATCTTCAGATGACAGCACACCAGATACAAGCTGGCTTGCATACGGGAACACTACCGTGTTACCGCCCGCAATTTGTAATGTATTTGTAAGCGGGTCGTACGCGAGCACCTGAGGGCCACTCCCCGTATCAAGATCCTCAACACAGATAAACTGGTCGCCCTGCCACTGTAGCTTACTGGCTAAGTCGCAGGTAGGCGCATCTAAACTAATAACAGTACCCGACATCCGCAGTCCATTTCCTGCTGAATATGTCGTATCTGCATCATCGATACTTATTGTGCCGCCATTTACTAAGGTCAATTGACGACCGAGGGCGTCCCAGCTTAGTGACTGGTTGTCGGTATTATCTAAATATTGCTCCAGATTAACTGAGTTGCTATTTGTAAGTTGCAGCTCGTTATCCACCATGCGAAGTTGTTGTTCATCCGTATTATCCAGTAAGAGCGAAAGGTCTACTGTGCCACCATTAGATAGGTCTAGCTGATTCGTTGCGGTGTTATACGTTAGTGCCTGACTGTCGGTATTAATATCTTCACCGCAAGACCAGCCGGTACTATTTGCATACTTTAAAACACCTGCATCTGAACATGTACTCACTAGGCCAAGCTTATACGGATCGACATCGGTGCCTTCGCCGCTCATGATTAACCCGCCCCCGTTGATAACGCCTGCTACTTCGTTGCCTGTTATGCCGTCAACTTCTTCCTGAAGATAAGTAATATTTGCGCCTTCCGTTACCCTTCCGTACTCATCAACAACAAGGCTATTGTATAGACCCGGGCTAATATCTGTACCTTCCAAAGCAAACGTAGTACCCGTTAGTGCTATTCCCGCACCAGAAGTATATGTTGTATCAGTGTCTAGTTGCCTATCTATACACACCCAGCTCGCACCGGTTTCGTCTTTTGATATGTGCTGATCGGCAGCGCAGTCCATCAACGATACTGTGTCATCTGTTCGTGTGAGTCCTGAATCAAATGTTAAAACATTCTCTTTAGCATTGAACCTATCATCCTCCTGATTTACAGCATCAGACACCACTGAATCATTCGGCAATTCAAAGCTCAACGCCACGGCGTTACCACTTGAGATCGACAACGTTTGTGAATCCGCATCATATGCTAAGCGCTGCGGCTTTTCGGACACCCGACTCTCTTGTAGTATTGACCCGCTAGCCGAAAATGATTCAGAAGAAATGTCCGCTCCGCTGGTAATCTTATCGAGTAAGTTAATATTAGTATCGCTACTTCGATTCGTCACAGCATATGCAAGCGGCGACCCATCCGCCGCACAACTCACATCTGCGTGTATAGAAGTGCCGGGTAGTGCTGCGTGTAGTAATGCACCGGTTAAACTTCCATACATTACCTGAGACCCGCACGTTGCCGCAACACTATCATTACTTTTCTTAAACTCACCACAAGAATCAAGTGCCTGTTGCACTTCTTTTGTAATACCATCCTGCTTTGCGGAAGGCGTTCTTGCAATACAAACGCGAATAAACGACTTGTTCGCAGATTTATACAATATTTCCCCAGTATTTACTGATACGTCACTCCCTGGGGTCAATTGGTTATCTGGAACCGTAAACGCATGTACTAAGCGAGCGCCGTCCGTATCGCTCTCGTATACATACACACTCGCATCAACGTAGCCTTTTTTATAGCTTAAACTTGGTACTGTGGCAGAAATTGAGACATTTGCAAATAAAAGCGTTGCAGCTATATATACGCACAAGGCGACCATGAGTCCCATGGCGATCCATATCCACGAATTTGTAAATTTGGCGGATGTAGACTTACGCACGGGCAGCCTTTTTTACCACTGGTGTCACTATAAGTGCTAGTAGCATGCTTGCAATGATTGATACCACGAACGAAGCGAATATGTGCGAAGCACTGTCTGCTCGAATTATCCGCAAACCGATAGTATTCATACCTACGCCAGACAGAAGCTGATTCTCACTTACTTTCACTAGAATAATCCACTTCTTTTCTTTGTCTACGCTGAATGAATCAATAACGTAATTGGTGTCACCTATCTTTTCAGTAAAGCCTACGTCGGCATCGGAGGCCATCGCTTCTTTTATTAGCTGCTCACCATGGTAGTCTAACCGGTTGCTGTCTTCTATGGTAGGAACGGTGGTTGACTCGCCAATTCCGCTTTCATAAACAAGCTCACCCTTACTGGACGCTATCACCACCTCTGCTCGCTCAAATCCGCGTGATGTATCGAGGCTCTCCACCCCAAGTTCATCAAGGTATATTGCTGATCCGAGCGTGCCAACAAACGTACCGTTACGATAAATTGGCACATGGATTGCCTTAAACGATCGGCCTCCGTTTAATTTCGAGACACTACTCACAACATATTCGTGCTTGGGATCTTCGAAGATGGTTTTT
>JALRDS010000068.1 GCA_023259925.1 Candidatus Saccharimonadia bacterium | reverse complement strand
CTAACGAATTTGTAGAAATTGACACGCCAAAACTCCTTGGTGCTGCTACAGAAGGCGGCGCGGAGGTATTTACGCTCGACTACTTTGGTAAAACAGCTACATTGGCGCAAAGCCCGCAATTTTACAAACAAATAATGGTTGGCGTATTTGAACGTGTGTATGAAATTGGCCATAGCTATAGGGCAGAGCCAAGTGCTACAACTCGCCATTTAACTGAGCTGACGATGCTTGATATTGAAATGGGCTTTGTTGACGGTCATCAAGAAGTAATGGATACGGTAGCAAATATGACTAAAGCGGCACTTACTGCGGTGTATGACTCACATGCAGCCGACCTAAAAAGTTTAAATGCCCCTGAGCTAAAACTGTCTGCCGACGTGCCAAAGTTTACCATTGCTGAAATTCACGAAATGTATACTAAAGCGACTGGCACCGATACTACCAATGAAAAAGATTTAATTCCAGATGAAGAGCGGTGGATTGCAGACTACGCTCGCAAGCAGCTCGGAAGCGATTTAGTGTATGCGACCGACTTCCCGCGTGAAGCAGGTAAGTTCTATCATAAGTTTAAAGAAGACGGTACCGTAGCGTGGGCAGACCTATTGTTCCGTGGCCTCGAAATTGCCACAGTGCCACTTCGCGAGAATAATTACGACAAAATGATTGAACAGATGACTGCAGTAGGATTAGATGTGACCGCAGACGGCTTTAAGTACTATCTTCAAGCGTTCAAATTCGGTTTGCCGGTGCACGGCGGGTGTGGATTCGGCGTAGATCGCCTAGTGCAAAAAACCATCGGGTTATCAAACGTAAAGGAAGCCACGTTGTTCCCACGCGATATCAACCGCCTTGGGCCTTAGTCTTAGGTAAATAGCTTCTCTAACTCAGTGTAGTCACTGCGCAAACTTGCCGTGTCATGTACGATTTTTTTAACTGTCACAATATCGCGGTGAATTAGGGCATCTTTTATACAAATAAGCGCAATTAAGGGCAGGGGTGTTGCGCGCGCTTCTAAAGCGGCTTGGATTTTATCAATAAATTCGTTCACCTTATCTTTTTGCGTAGTTGATAGCTTATGGCTGTATATCGCATTCACGATTAATAACGCCACAACTCGTGCTAATAGGAATAGCCCAAACAGTAAGGCAAACGGGAGTACGATGAGCCACCACCAGCTGCTAAAAAAGTACGCGAGGGCACCGGCAACAAATATAACTAGGCCCATAGCTGCAGCCGCGGCTATCGTAGCTATATTTAATATACGCCGCATAAATATGGCTGTTACTGCTCTGGCTGGAGTGATTGATCGATTCATGCCTAACACTATAGCACGCTGGTATACTTAGATTATGCAAACGAGAGTTATTTATATTCCTGGGCTTGGCGATCACTACGATGGCTTCCGAAAATTTACACTAAAGTGGTGGAGGCTTCTAGGGGTGCGTGCAACTCACGTGCCAATTACGTGGTACGACGGTGGTGATTTTGAGCAAAAAATGGGCTTGGTTACTCAAGCGATAGAAGCACATAGGGCGGAGCGCATCGTGGTGATTGGAGAAAGTGCTGGTGGCGCATTAGCGCTTCATGCGGCTACGATTCCGAACGTAAGTAGGGTGATTACACTGTGTGGTGTTGCCAGTAGAACTACACCGATTTCATCGTACTTAGAAAAACGTGCTCCGGCGCTTGTTGCGGCAGCCCGCACAATTCCAGACGTGAGCAGCTATGACATCCATAGTGTACGGGCATATATCGATCCTGTAGTTGGTGCGAACTACAATCGGGCCAAAGGTGCGAAGGTCCATACGCTACCACTAATTGGCCATTTCATTCCCATTGTTTTCTGCTTGACTATTCTGGCTCCGCTTATGGTTACTATTGCAAAAAAGTCAAAAACGTGATATATTAGTAAAGTAAAGCATATAACATAAGTAGAAAGGCTTTCCAGTCACATGCAAGATATGACACTGATTATTACACTACTAACCATAACAGTTGTAATACTGTCGATTGTCATTATTGCGCTGCTTGGTGCTGTAACAATGGTTATTTTAAAGGTAAATAGTATCAGTAAAAATGTTGATGCCATTACTACCAACCTATCGGCTGCTACAGACTGGGTGAATCCGGCAAAAGTATTCTCAGCTGCCGTAAAAGCGTTTCGTAAATAAGTAAAAAGAGGGGATAAATAAGTATGAGTAAATTAGTCAAAGTTGCACTTGCTACGGTAGCTGGTTTTGCAGCAGGTGTGTTAATGGCACCTAAATCTGGTAAAGAAACACGGGCTGACATTAAGGCAAAAGCCGAAGATGCTAAAGAGTTGGCCGCTGAAAAAGCAGAGCAAGTTAAACAGGCTGCAAAAGAAGGCGCTGCTAGCGTAAAGAAGGGCGTACACAGTGTTGAGCGCGAAGCTAAGGGAATGGCTAAGAGCGCTAAGAACTCTGGAAAGCTAATGCGTGATGAAGCGGAACGTCTAGCTGACGAAGCGAAAACTCGTGGAGGACGTGTGGCTGCCGATGGTAAGCGTGCAGGCAAGGCTGTAAAAGCAGACGTAAAGCGTAATCTAAAATAAGCGTAGTGCTATATAAAAAATCGCTCGGTACTTCGAGCGATTTTTTTATGAATGAGATTACTTTTTGTGCCTTTGTACGTACGCACTGATTATGCCAATAATTAACACTATTGCTGCTACGTACACCAACCCGTTTATTAACCAGGCGGCAATTTTAAAAATCATTGCTAGAAGCCATGCACCTATAACAATTGCTGCGATTACGAAGAGTAATTGATTTAATTTCATATTTTAATTATAGCAATAATACGTGCTATCTTGGCTCATGCTACAATGAAGCACATGAGAAAAAGCGTAACCGGCTTTACGATAGTTGAACTGTTAATCGTAATTGTAGTTATAGCTATTTTGGCCTCTATTTCTGTGGTTGCCTACAATGGCATTCAAGAAAGAGCCCGTTTTTCATCTATGCGGTCTGATATCGCAAGTATCAATAAGGCTATTCAGTTGTATTATGCAGATAATGGGTCTTACCCTGTTACTCCAGGTACATCAAGTTCGTGCTCTGGAAGCTGGTGTGGATGGGACCAGGTCAGCGGGGACGGATTTATTCCAGGACTTTCTCCAAAATATCTTTCTGTCATACCTCAACTTCCAACAGCTAATGTTAATGGCGACACCTATCTCTATAGGTCTCCGAGCCCCGGTAGTGACTATAAGTTGATACGTCTCGTATCGACTGGCTTGTCTGCCTCTGAAAGTGCCGCAATGGCAGATTTGATGACTAATGATTGTTCAAATTCTCAAATTAATACCACAAGATGGGGTTATTGGAGTAGTACTAACTCACGTTGCTGGTGAGGTGTTATCGAGACTTAGCCAGATATATCGACTCGCCACTGATTCATAAGGGTGCCAATTATTTTTTTCGGCGATATATCTAACATCTTGTTCGCTGGGCAGTTCAACGAAGCCATATAATTGCTTAACGCCGTTCTTTATCCCAAGATCACCGACTGGCAGCACATCTAAGCGTGCCATGCAAAACATTAAAAACATGTGCACTGTCCACACGCCAATACCTTTTACTTTGGTGAGCTCAGTAATGATTTCGTCATTAGAAAGTGAATCTATATTTTCAAACTGCACGGTACCATCAAGTATCTTACAGACCAAATCTTGAATATAGGTAGCTTTAGGTCTGCTTAACCCGACTGCTCGAAGCTCTTCAATATCTTTTTTTAGAATTTGTTCAGGTGTTGGAAATGTACCGTCGAATAAATCTACAAAGCGCTGCTCTATAGTGCGCGCAGCCTTTACGCTAAGTTGCTGTGAAATGATACTACTGGCTAGTTCACGGTAGTAATCGGTGTGCTTAGTAAACTCTGGGGCTGCGTAGGTTGCAATCAGCTTAGATAGTACTGGATCGGCTGCAGTTAAATGCGAAAGGGCTTTATGCATCGACTTTTAGCGGACCTATTGGCCGGTGATAGGTTCCGCCGTAACTTTCTACATGCGGAGTAATCATTCTATCGACTAACGCCTTGCCATTTAGCGACAAAATTGCATCATGGGTTGGAAAAACGGTTGATGCCTTGACTGATGTTGCAAACTCGATTACTTCACTCATTTTTAGCCAAGGCGCCGAAACCGGTAGGCCAAGCATAGTAACTGGCTTACTCGGCTTAGTAAAAGAATCACCAGGATAGTAGACGCTGTTATTAATGAGCACCCCAAGATTTGAAACTGATGGTATCGAATCATGAATTGTAGCATGGTCGCCACCAAAGAATTCTAGCGTAAATTGTGCTGCTTCTATGGTCTGTCCGGCAACAACAGAAGTATGCGGTAATGTGTCGCCAAGTTGCTGGGTTATATCGTGGTGCGCGAAAATAACCGCTTCTGGGTTGTGAGCAATAATTGCACCAAGTGCCGTAACGTCAAAATGGTCTGGGTGTTCATGGGTAACAACGATTGCTACGACATTTTTTGGTGTCGCTATATCTGTTGTCCACACCCCCGGGTCTACAATAATAGAT
>JALRDS010000073.1 GCA_023259925.1 Candidatus Saccharimonadia bacterium | reverse complement strand
CATAAATGCGTGGGATGTAATAAAGCTAGCCAACCATCATCCGCGTGTGAATATCCTAAACCCGGGTGTTGGTGTTGGTGGGCACTGTATTGCAGTTGATCCCTGGTTTATCGTTCATAAAGGTGGTGAGGACGCAAAGATCATTCGAACTGCTCGCGAAGTTAACCTGGCTAAAACAGAATGGGTTATAGAGCAAATTAGTGCAGCTGCTAATGAGTTCGAAAAAAACAATAACCGGCCTGCGCGCATAGCCTGTCTTGGGCTCGCTTTCAAACCAAATATAGATGATTTACGGGAGTCCCCTGCATTGGAAGTGACAAAAAAACTGGTAAGTAACGATTATCATGTAGTGGCGGTCGAACCGAACATTGAGTCATATCCGGGTCTTGAAGTGATCGGTGTAAATGAGGCGTTGACTAATTTCGATGTAATTGCTGTTCTTGTGGCGCACGATGAATTCCGGGGCATTCAGCATAAAGGACTTATAAACTTCTGTGGCGCGTAAAAAAATGAAATCAGATATGATTTCTTTCGTCTATGCAGGAAAGAAAGTGAATTTTGTAAAACCGAAAAAACCAGATTATATAACAGAAAAAATTGATTTTACGCGAACATTTTACGAAATCGAGTTACTAGAATGGCTCGAGAAGCAGACTTATCGTAAAGGTATATTTGTTGATATTGGCGCCAATATTGGCAACCATACTGTTTTTTTCTCTAAAATTTTAAGTCGGGAAACATGGTCGTTTGAACCCTATAAGCCCGCATATGATTCACTGCAAGCAAATATTCTGGCAAATGACTTGAATAACGTTACTCTCTTTAATATCGGTCTTAGCGACTCCGACTCATTTGGTGATATGCAAATTCAAGATACTGGAAATATAGGTACCGCTACTGTAACACGTTTAAATAAATCAAAAGGTAGTATTCAACTGAAATCAGGAGATGAGATATTAAAAAATGCGAAGAGCATTTCATTAATAAAGATTGATGTAGAGGGCTTCGAAATCAATGTTTTGAACGGAATAAAAAGAGCTATCGAAAAACATTCGCCATCTCTACTCGTGGAGTGTATGCATAGCGCTGAATTCACCAAAATAATTAATTTTCTAGAGCCGCTTAACTATGCTCCTAGAGCGGTATTTGGTGCGACTCCAATGATTTTATTTGAAAGAGATATATACCCGATAGAGGCCAGTTCAGACCTTACGGTATTTAATATGAACAGCTACCTTCAACTAAATGATGCCTATATGCATACCCGAAATATGGCGCAACATTCTGAATCTAAGATGCGCAACCTTGATAGACTACTCGAGGAAAATAATAAGAAAGTAGTGTATTACAAAGAATCTCTAAATAATTCGAAACAGGCAATATTATGCATTCAATCGTCGCCGTCTTATAAAATAGGAAGATTGATTACGTTACCTTTGAGACTACTACGAAATTTAATGAATTTGAAGTAGATTTATACTATGCACAAAAATATTGTAATTGTAGATAGATACCCATCACCTGATAATCTTTACGCGTACGCATTTGTTCACATGCGGGTGAAAGCATATATTAAGGCAAAACTTCACACGGTCGTTTATTGCTTGGAGCCAACGCGTGAAAGTATTAGTTCTTATGAGTTCGAAGGTGTTAAAGTATACCAGGGCAACGGTAGGTTGCTTACCGCCATGCTGGATCAAGGCAGTTTTTCAGCAATTTCTGTTCACTTTTTAACAAAAGAAATTTGGGATTCGATTAAGGGGGCGGCAGAAAAAATAAACACATATGTATGGCTCCATGGCTCTGAAATACAAGACTGGTCCAGACGCTATTTTGTGTACGAATCTCCAAAGCAGCGACTATGGGCAGTTCGCAGGTATAGGGATTATTATTTATTCTGGCGAGCTATACTTCAAAGTAAAAATCATAAGCTTCACTTTATTTTCGTATCCAAATATTTTGTGGATGAGGTATCTGATGATCTTGATATTAATATTGAACCATCGAGGTTTTCGGTAATTCACAATTTTATTGATACAGATTTATTTTCTTATAAACATAAACCGGTCGAACAAAGGCTGAATTTATTATCAATCCGCCCGTTCGATAACACGAAGTATGCTAATGACCTTACCGTTAAGGCCATACTTGAACTATCAAAAGAAAGCTTTTTCAAAGAACTAAATATTATGATAATCGGTAATGGTCGATTATTTGATGAACTAGTGGAACCACTGAAGGCCTTTTCAAACATTACACTGGATAAAAGATTCTTGACACAAACTGAAATTGCAAATATGCATAAAAGATATGGCGTGTTCTTATCACCTACGAGAATGGATGCTCAAGGTGTCTCAAGAGATGAAGCGATGTCTTCGGGACTTGTACCGATTACTAGTCGCAATACAGCAATACCGGAATTTGTTAGCGACACCGAAGGCTTTATGTCTCCGGACGAAGATTACATGGGTATGGTCGCGGCTATAAAAACTTTACATGCTAATCCTAGTCTTTTTTCTGCTATGTCAAAAGCATCATCAGAAAGAGTGCGAAGCCAGTCTGGCTTTTCTGCCACGATCGGTAAGGAAATCGAATTATTAAAAAATAAATCGTCTAAATTTCATGAGCTTCAAAAAAATAGTGTTTATGAGAGCGAGTCTACGAAGCGCGAAAAGGTACTGCGTGATGCAATTTTTGAACTTGTCGATGAATACAATGAGTTAAAAAAAGAGAATTGGCGCATAAAAACTGGTCTTAATCGTAAACTGAATCAAACTTTAAATTCTTCATCTTACAAAATAGGTCGAAGGATAACCTATCCTTATAGAAGAATTTCACGAACTAAAATATACTGCGCAGTAAAGCAGTTCGTATATGATATCTCCACAGGCGAAAATCGCAATATATTAGCTGGCTCACTGGTTAAATATAATGATCTTTTAGACATTCCTCCTAGAAAAGAGTTTTTCTCTAAAACCCCAATCCAAAAAATGACCATTGCCACTATAATGGACGATTTTACGTATACCTCCTTCAAGCATGAATGCAACTTAGTTCAACTAACTCCTACTGATTGGAAATCCGAACTTGATGTAGCCAAACCTGACATGCTATTTATAGAGTCCGCATGGAGGGGTAAAGATTTAAAATGGACTAATGCAATTGCAGGTGTTCCGGAGTCGTTAGTGGGAATAATTGAATATTGCAGAAGTCATAATATACCCACTGTATTCTGGAACAAAGAAGACCCGGTGCACACTATACATTTCATAAAAACTGCTAGCCTGTTCGACTTTGTATTCACAACTGATCAAGATAGCATTATCCGATACAAGGAAATTCTAGGGCATAGCAGGGTTTACTTGCTGCCTTTTGCTGCACAACCGGCGTACAACAATCCAATAAAAGAGTTTGAGCGTGAAGACAAGTTTAATTTTGCCGGGTCTTATTACCATGCTTTCAAGCAGCGGTGCAAGGACTTTGAAATGGTTATGAAATCTGTTACCAAGCTTAAAGAAGTTGATATATTTGATCGTAACTTTGGTAAAAATGTACCTGCTAAATACCACTTCCCTGAGAAGTACGAGAAATACGTAAAGGGAACTCTTGCGTATAGTGAGATTAGTCGTGCATACAAGGGGTACGAGTATGCGATTACTATGAACACAATTAAACATTCTCCAACCATGTTCGCACGGCGAGGCTGTGAATTACTTGCTTCAAATACTATTACGGTCGGCAATTATTCAAAGGCAATGCACAGATTTTTTGGAGATCTCTCTATTGCATCAGATAGTTCAGATGAGATCACAAATAGCCTAAAGCCAGTAGTAGATTCGAAATTACTCAGAGATAAGCAGAAACTACTCGGCCTGAGAAAGGTATTGGAACAGCATACGTACAGGGAAAGAATCGAACGCGTAGCTAGTAAGGTATTTACTAATTACGATCAATTCCCTACTCCAAAACAGGTGACTGTATTTGCAATTGTCAAAGATCAGGATCAACTTGAGCGCGTAATGAAAAACTATGAGCGACAGGCTTATGAGAGCACTAAACTTGTTCTATTGTCTGAAGGCGACGTATCGGTTGATGCTGAGATTGATCACATTGTTCTGAGAATGAGTGATAAGAAGAAGCTAGCAAAAAAAGTGGGCAGCTTAACCAGCAGTAATTACTTGGCCATATTCGACGCAGGTATGTACTATGGAGAATACTATCTGACAGACTTAATGCTAGCAACTAGCTACTCTAATGCTGATATAATTGGCAAAAATTCATACTTTACAAAAAGTAAAAACGGAGAGCTTAGTAGAGTTAATGAGGGTAGTGAGTATACCGAGGGGCAAGATTTACTAATGACTCACTCAATTACTTCCACAGAGCACATGAGCAAGATATCGGTGGCGAAACTTATAGAGAGTATTGCTGACGATAACACTTATGGTAAAGAGGCTAGTACGCTTTCTATCGATGGATTTAATTTATGTGATACTTATGATTTAACTAAATCAGAGATGAGCGAAGTTGATGGATATTTAGCTATCGACAAGGGTGCTCACATTAAGGAAATATACAAAGAAGCTGATGAAATATCAAACGATAAAATTGCGAATATAAAAATAAAAATTAGAAAACTTTTAAAGCTTAGGAAGACGTATCCTGCGCAGGAAGAAATCTAACCATTAAGGAGGATATATGAAAGTAGGAATAGTTTTAGGTACACGTCCAGAGATCATCAAAATGGCACCGGTAATCCGCTCTTGTATTGAGCGAAGAACTGAATTTATTATTGTTCACACCAATCAGCATTATTCGGATAATATGGACAAAATTTTCTTTGATGAGTTAGAGCTTCCGCAGCCAAACTATAATCTGAATATTGGGTCGGGCAAGCACGGCGAAATGACTGGTCGAATGATGATTGCTTTAGAAGAGGTATTTGAAAAAGAGCAATTGGATATTGTATTGGTGCAGGGTGATACAAATACCGTGCTCGCTGGAGCGCTTGTAGCTTCCAAAATGGGCATACAGGTTGGACATGTTGAAGCCGGGTTACGTAGTTACGACAGGACAATGCCTGAGGAGCTCAACCGTATTATGACAGACCACGTTTCAGATTACTTGTTTGCGCCGACCGAGAAGCAAGCAGGCATTGCTCAAGCTGAAGGCATTGATGCAGATAAAATACATACCGTAGGCAATACTGTAGTAGATGCAGTATATCAGGGCGTTGACATAGCCGAGAGAAACTCGAATGTAATGGATAGGTTGAGTATTGAAGAGTCTGGGTATATCCTGATGACTAGTCATCGCCCAGCTACTGTGGATAGTAAGGCCAACTTAAGTGCTGTTCTGGTGGCTGCACAGGAAGTGGCTAAAAAGTACTCTAAGATCGTTATTTTCCCGGCACACCCAAGAACAGTAAAAATGATTGAAACGTTTCAGATCGAGCTCAATGATGCAATAAAAATCATTGAACCAGTTGGCTATCTCGATATGCTAATGCTGCAAAAGAATTCATTTTTGATTATGACGGATAGCGGTGGCATTCAAGAAGAAGCTTGTATCTTGAAGAAAAAAGCGCTTGTGATGCGTGAAAATACCGAGCGACCTGAGGCAGTAGAGGTAGGGGGATGTGTACTAGCTGGCAATAGTGATAGCAATTTTATAATTGAATGTGCTGAAAAGTTACTTGTAAAAGATGTTGATTGGTATAATCCATTTGGGGACGGCACAGCCGCGGAGAAAATTTTAACGCTAATTACACGCTAGATTCCTTTTCTTATTTAAGGTTTCAAGTAAAATTCACGCGAGCGTATGAGTGTATCGGTTGCACTATGTGGCCATGTATTTGACCAGTTTCCTTGAGGTAGTCTGGAAGCTATCCACATCCTATATCTACCGCTTTTTTGGAAAGTCATGTACTCATAGTATTCATGAGACTGACCCGGCTCTAGAACGAGGTTCTGGGTGAATGGAAAGTTTACGACTGCATTGTCTCGATCGCGTACGGCGATTCCGATAGATTCTAATCTTATGGTCCTATTTTCATTATTAGTAACTACAAAGGAAGCGGCCTTTTGTTCATTTACTGATGCATTCTTAGGACTTTCATACATACTACGGGATATAGTGACGTTAGGTAGCTTTGAGTTAACTGTCTTTAGTTTATTTTGACCATTGGCATGCGGCCATGTATCAGTCCATAAGTTATTAATTTTTGCCGATACATTGAATCTAAAACTATCCACCCTGTCTATGTCACGATACTGGTAGTAGGTGTACTCTTCGCCTGGTTCTAGTGTAAGGTTGTAAATTGAAGGGAAATCGTAATTCCGGTTTTTTGAATCTCTACCTCTCACTGCAAGCTCTGCTATAGTAACCTCGGTACTCTCATTATTTTTTATAATAAATGAGGAGGCAGCTTGTTGACCGGCGAGCAGTGGCCATGGGCTTACGTATAGTTCTCGTTTCATCGAAACATCTGCTGGGCGTAAAATTTGTATTGATTGCTGACGTACTATTGATTCTTTACTAGAAATGGGCCAATCGCTTGTCCATCTACCGTTAATATCTCTTGCCTCGACGAAAATTTGGTAGTTCCCGACATAATATAAGCGAGTTGATTGGTAATAGGTATACTCTTCGCCTGGTTCTAGTGTTATGTTTTTAACAATTGGAAAATCGACTCTCTTACCACTTTCATGCACTGCAGCTACTCGGAGTTCACTTATGTTTTTGCGTGTAGCCTCGTTGTTTTTCACTATGAATGATGCTGACGATAGATCATGATTAGTGTACTCGTTAGTCCTGCTAAAGTAAAGATTTCTAGTTAAGGAAATGTCTGGATTTTGCTTAACTTCAAATGTTTTCGATCGTTCAATATAGCGATTCGCTTCATACGGCCAATTATATGACCAGCCGCCTGACGGCATCCTAACAGCAATGAATGCTCTATGTATACCTTCAGTTTCTAGGCCTGGTTGACTCTGGTAATATGTATATGCTTTACCTGGCTGAATTGTTACATTGGACACATGTGGAAAGTTAAGTACCTGATTGTTTTTGTCGCGTACTGCAACAGTCATTTCTTCTAGGGTTATTGGATAGTTTGCATTATTTTTTAATATAAATGATGCCGACATTGTACTTAGATTCGTAGGGTCTGATGGGCTCACCCATAAACCACGTGAGATTTGCAGTGCACTGCTATACGTACTTCCAAACCAGTCGGAGTAGACTCTCCAAAAGTTCCGATTTCCATAAGCGCTACAACCGTCGCCAGAGCCGTATAGATTATTAAGTGCGGCCGCATTTGGCTGGTATGGAGTGTAGGTATACAGGGCAGCGGTAGCGCTGTTTTGGATAAACACATTTTTGCCACCACATTGTGATTCCTGGATATTCCATAGAATATAATTTGTTGCATTGGGTGTTTTGTAGCTCCACCAACTCTCATCCATTGAGTCTAAGTACCACCTTAACAATGACGCTGCTTCTCGCATTTGCAAAGAAAAGCCCGAGTAGTTCACGTCACAATTGGCTGAACCTCCTGGGCCAGAGTCAGGACAGCGAGCGCCCATGGCGTATGTGTATTGTCGCTTGAAAGGCCAGGGATCGCTAGTTAAGGGCCCGGCAGACTCAGTTGCTAATTTAACTAGAAGAACTTTCGGGCTTATTTTGTACGCTTGCGCTGCGTCATAAATTAGTTGCGCCGCGCTTTTTGAACCAGATGGACGTGTTGATTTTCCATAATTACTATCAGGAGTTGTACTCCCGGGTGCGGTTTTGGGTACTTCATAATAATCATTAAGACAGGTAAAGGGCGCTGGGTTGCCCTTGGACCGTCCATACTCTGCTCGTGTCACTTTTCCATCTTTGTTATAGTCGGTGCCACCAGACAGTTCAGAAGTTTTGGTTCCATAGTAGTCACAATTTTGCAGTCGAGCATCAAGAAAGGCTTGTATTTGGCTGACGGACATCGATTTGCTATCTGTAAACTCAAGATCATCAATAATGTTTCCAGCCTGCCAGCTACTTGCAGAAACCGCGCCTGCATTTGGCGCTACCATGAAACTTATGGCAAAAAGGCTAATGAACGCTACGATTATTTTCATTATCTATGAGTTGATGTCTACTGTGGTTCGTAAGACATCTTCAGTTCCTTTAACCGATTCAATGGTTAGTGTAACGTCCCAGCTGCCCATGCTAAATTCAGATGTCTTTATACTGAATCCTGCACATGTTGAGTAACTTGGCTGATAAATAACTTGAGCAGTGCGTGTAATTTCTTTTGTGCCATTTTTTACTTCCAGTGTACATTCTCCGTCTGTAATCGAATACAATTTTGAAGTAACTGTTAATTCACCATTTTCAACTATGGCGCTTATCTGATTGTCGGATGATGGTATATTCTGATTTGGCTTTGGATTAGAATCTTCATTGATGAATTTTTCCTTACTTTTGGCATCTTCATCACTTAAGACTGCAGGTGCCGGCTCGATGTCATTGTTGTTCATGTTATTTTGGGCTGAACGATTTAATGCAAAAAAAGCATATGCTACCGTAATTAAAATCAAGAGTGCCAGCATGGAGACTAGGATTGTTTTGTTTATTCGTGATTTCTTTTGAATTGAGCGCATATTTACTATATTTGTTTTAACAATACTTACGTTTAATTATAGAAATTTTTTCTATAATTGTCAATCCGCTTTAGTTATTACTGATTATTAAAACGCAACAATTGCATAGTGCAACATCATACTAAAATTTATTGTTAGATATCTCTATAAACCATCAAGATTTTGCTGCTAGGTAGGGATATTTTAACCAAAACACATTGGTGTTTTTCATCAAATAACCTGTGTATAATTAAAAGCACGTTAATTGAAAGGTAATAGCAAGATGAAAAGAGTTATTGTAAGCGGATTTTTCAATCCACTGCATGGCGGTCACCTAGATATGATTGAGGCAGCAAAAGAATTGGGCGATTACCTTATTGTAATAGTGAATAACGACATTCACCAAATGACAAAAAAAGGCAAAATTATCGTTAATGAAACCGATCGCGCTCGGTTAATGGCGGCACTTCGGCCTGTCGACGAAGTGATTATTGGCGTTGACCCAGAACATCCGAACTACCCAAGTACCGAGACGCTACGACTAATTGCCGATAAGTACCCCGATGATGAATTGATTTTTGCGAACGGCGGCGATAGATCAGATGCTGATCGCTTGCCTGGGCCGGAAGGTGATTTGTGTGTAGAGCGCGGCATAAAGATGGTGTTTGGTGTAGGCACGGATGTGAGAGGGTTAGTAAAGCCCGATTCTTCAACTCGTATTAACCAGGCGTTAGGACACGAGTAGCCAGTATGTGTGGAATAGTTGGATACATCGGAAGTAGGCAGGCGCAATCAATCTTGACGGGCGGCCTACGGCGGCTTGAATATAGGGGATATGATTCTGCTGGTATTGTAACGCTATCGGAAAATGGTGATGCTACCTTGCTGCGTGCTAAAGGAAAAGTTGCCGAGCTAAGTTCGCTAACGAGCAAAAACAGTAAGGTTGACGGCTTAGGCATAGGCCATACCCGCTGGGCAACTCACGGTGCACCCTCTGAACTAAATGCTCACCCGCACCAGGCAGGCGATGTATATATTGTGCATAACGGTATTATTGAGAACTATAAAGAACTAAAAGAAGAAGTGTCGGGCCACGAGTTTAAAAGCGAGACTGACACCGAAGTATTGGCAGCACTGATAAATTCACTCTACGACAGCGATACGAAGTTAGAAGATGCGGTCACTCAGGCGCTACAGTTAACTGTGGGCACGTATGGAGTCGCCGTTGTGTCTACTCGCGAAACGGGAAAAATAGTGGTTGCTCGACAGGGTAGCCCGCTTATTATCGGAGTGGGTAGTGACGAAGTGCTGGTGGCGAGTGACGCATCTGCGTTGATTGGTCACACTACTGAAGCAATATACTTAAACGACGGTGAGCTTGCCGTTTGTACCGCAAACAATGTTGAGCTTCGTGACATGGCCTCGCAACCCATATCTGCTAAGGTTGAAAAGATTGAAGTAGACATGCAGGCGATACAGAAACAGGGGTATGATCACTTTTTATTAAAAGAGATTATGGAACAGCCAAGTACGCTACGATCCACTCTGAACGGGCGCGTGATACCCGAGCAACACAGGGCGCAGCTGGGCGGCTTGAACATGACTACAGATGAGCTACGTACGGTTGAGCACGTAGTAATCATTGGCTGTGGCACTGCCTACTACGCTGGACTTTTGGCTGCATACAATTTAGAGCGGTTGGTTGAGGACTTGACCATTGAGGTGCAAGTTGCCTCTGAGTTTAGGTACCGTTCGTTCCACTTACCGAAGAATTCTGTAGCATTAGTTGTGTCTCAGTCGGGTGAAACGGCAGACACGCTAGCATGTTTACGTGAAATAAAGCGGCGCGGTGTAAAAACACTGGGTGTGGTGAACGCAGTAGGGTCAACTATTGCCCGTGAAGTTGATGGCGGCGTGTATGTGCACGCTGGTCCAGAAATATCAGTTGCCAGTACGAAGGCATTTACGTCTCAGGTAGCTGCTATGACAATATTCGGCTTACAGCTAGCACAAGCAAAAGGAATTGGCCTAAAAGAACTAGACGCTTACATAGAAGAGCTTGCAGTTTTACCTGATGAGATTGAGCGGATTCTGGCTACGAAAAACGATGAACTAAAAGAGGTTGCAGAGACATACGCAACATATGAGCACGCGTTATTCTTGGGTAGGGATACCCTGTTTCCGGTAGCACTTGAGGGTGCATTGAAGCTCAAAGAAATTAGCTATATTCAGGCTGAAGGTTACGCAACTGGTGAATTGAAACATGGGCCGATTGCATTAATTGACGATCGGTTTTTTGAGGTAATGTTAATTCAAGATAACTGGCTGTTTGACAAAAGCCTGAGTGGTTTGGCTGAGGTGAACGCGCGCGGCGGACATGTGCTGGCCATTACAGATACACAAAAAGAAGTTGACGCAGAAACAGTGGTACGGATTGATACTACGCTCGATCTCCTGGCGCCACTAGTCATGAACGTCATACAGCAACTACTTGCGTACCATATTGCCGTGATTAAGGGCAATGATGTTGATCAGCCGCGAAACTTAGCAAAAAGCGTAACGGTTGAATAGATTGACAAATATTGCATACTATGCTAATATAGTATTGTAATACAATCAAAAACAGAAAGAATAAAATTATGCCTGCATCAGAATACGCATACCCATCGAGTGATCCAGAGGGTCACCCGGCAACCCGTGATTTCGTAGAACATCAGGGCCAACGCCAAAGGCGTCATGCTGGTGAAGCTGCAGTTCGTATTGCGCAGCTATCTGAAATTGCCCACGGCGAGGGCGATGAATCAGTGAAGCGATTTACGGTTACTCAGCAAAAGCCAACGCACGATCACGGCCCAGACAGCTAGAGCGAAGCTCGGTTGCGAACCACTGTTCGGATTTTGCCAATGAAAAGCCCTTTATCGAAGCGGCGGGCTTTTCGGCGAAGTGTGGCGGGGTGAAAGCTGGTCTGCTCGGCCTGAGTAATAGCACGAGCTACTGCGCTAACGGTTTGTTCATCAAATAGTATGCCGCTTTCACCGTGCTGTACTATGTCGGCGGTGCCACCACGAGCATAGCCAATTACTGGTGCGCCGGCAGCTAAGGCTTCGGCCTGCACAATGCCAAAATCTTCCTCGGCCGGGTATATAAAGCCTTTTGCCTCGTTCAGCGCGTGCTGTACGGCCACATCAGACGCATCACCATATCGATCGGTATAGAATTTTACGGTAGGCCCCGCTATGGCTTTTAGGCGCTCGTGCTCACTGCCGTTACCGAATACTTTTAATTTGATGCCTAGTTTCGTTGCTGCTTGTACGGCGATGTCGTGATGTTTATATGGAACTTGGCGGCCGAGTGTGACGTAGTAGTCCGCACGGTCTTTTTTGGGTTCAAACCGGTCTACATTAACGGGCGGGTGAATAACGGTGCTTGGTTGGCCGTAGTATTTAGTAATGCGTTTTTGTACTTCTGTAGAATTAGCCACGAATACATCTACATGTTGCGCCGCTTCGTAATCGGCTCGTTTGAGCCCGGGTACCATTAACGGCATGGCAGCCCGCACAAGCCAGTTTAATTTGCCAAAACCGGGATCTTTTTTATAGTCATCGTAATGGCTCCAGTAGTAGCGAATTGGAGTATGACAGTAGCATATATGTACTTGGCCAGCCCGAGTTTTGCGAACTTGCTTCGCTTCGGCACTTGAGCTACTAATTATGATGTCGAACTCGCTTAAATCAAGTTGTCGAAAAGCCGCCACGCGCAGCATAGGGAAGAACTTGTGTAGCTTTCGAAAAGGCTTTGGTAGGTTCTGTAAATAGGTCGTGCGCACATCATATTTATTAAATTCGGGCATTGCACTGGGCGTGTAAACAGACGTGTAAATCGGTGCACCAGGAAAGGCTTCGGCCAGAGCTAGCACCACATTTTCGGCTCCACCCATATTGGTAAGCCAGTCGGCTACGATCGCCACCTTTGGCATTTTACTACCAGCCACTATTTTGCGCCTTGCCTTCGAATTACCACCATAATGGTTTTGAATAAGATTTTAATATCTAACCAAAAGCTCCAGTTTTGTGCGTAAAACGTCTCGAGCTCTATACGTTCATCGAAGCTAAGTTCGCTGCGCCCCGATACCTGCCAAATGCCAGTGACACCCGATTTTACACTGTGTAACAGTGCAGCTTTACCTTTAGAGAACTTCACTTCTTGTGGCAGAATTGGCCGTGGCCCAACTAAGCTAAGGTCGCCTTTTAATACGTTGAGTACTTGCGGGAGCTCATCTAATGATGTGGTGCGAAGGAAGTTTCCGAACTTTGTAATGCGTGGGTCGCCTGAAACTTTTCGATGGAGTTCATACTCCTTGGCTAAGTCTTCACGGCCCATGTCGCGGAATTCCTCAGCGGCATCTTTTGAGCCGTACTTAGCAGACATAGTGCGGAATTTAATTAAACGAATTGGCTTTGAGAA
>JALRDS010000055.1 GCA_023259925.1 Candidatus Saccharimonadia bacterium | reverse complement strand
AGCACAACTCAACGGCCAGTCAGCTGCGTACTACCTCAATGCAGGTAACCTGACAGGTACACTAGCAGATACACGCTTGAGTGCGAATGTAGCACTTAAAGATGCGGCAACAGTCAACTTCACTGGCAACCTCCAGCAGGGAGGTAATAGTGTCTGTACTACTGCTGGTAACTGTGTTGGATCTGGCGGCGGCGGTGCAATTGGCGGCAGCGGTACAGCTGGTACGATAGCTGTATTTAACGGCAGCGGCTACACGCTAACTGATTCATTACTCAGTCAATCTGCAGGTACGGTAACAGTTGCAGGCGATCTTTCCGCCACAAACCTCTCTGGTAACGGCTCAGCACTCACTAGCGTAAACGCAGCACAACTCAACGGCCAGTCAGCTGCGTACTACCTCAATGCAGGTAACCTGACAGGTACACTAGCAGATACACGCTTGAGTGCGAATGTAGCACTGCTAGATGCAAGCCAATCGTTCACTGGTGCCGTTTCATTTACTGGCGCAGGCACTGCTTTGCAGGTAACAAATAATGCATCTGTCGGTGGCACGTTGACAGTAACCGGTGCAACGAGCTCATCAAGCTTCAGTGCCGGCACGAGCGGTATAGCGGTGAACAACGGATCTGCCGCCACTACTGTACTTACTGGTGCTGCCGGCACAGTTACTTTGCAGAACGTTACAATAGTGCCTAACGGATCAGTTAAGGTGGGTGGCTCAGGCATGGGAGTCTTGTACACTGATAGCACCGGTAAGATTCAGAAGCTTGATGTTACGGGCCAGAGTGGTAACTGCGTTGGATATAATGGATCCACCATAGTTTTCCAGGGCTGTAGCGGAAGCGGCGGCGGAAGCGGCGGGTATGCTAACGGTGGCAATAATTACACCGACGCAAATGGCACCACAGCAACCACTCGTATTGCGACGAGTTACGATGCTACAATCACCAATCCTGTACTCGGATTAAGTTCAAATGCAGCGCTTGATATTGTTACCAACAATATCAGTCGCATCAACATTCAGGCTGGCGGTGATGTAAGCGTGTTGTCAAACTCAGGTTCATCAACGAGTAAATTTACAGTACGAACACAAAACACAGGTGACCCGGCACAGTATATTAATAGCTTGGTTGTTGATACAACTACCACCGGTGCAATAGGAGGTAGGGTTGGTATTGGACTCACTGTTGGCACGGCGCCGCAAGTAACGTTGGATATTGGCGGCGGGTTAAATAATGGTGGTGGTTCTGGATTGCAAGTCCGAGCTAGTGCGGCACCCGGCCTATCGGTATCTGGATCTGGTGGAGCCGGCACTGCCTCAACTGGTCGAATTTACTATGACCAAACAGATCGAAAGTTTAAGGTTTCAGAGAACGGTGGAGCGTATGTAGACCTGGTGCAAGGGGGCGGCGCAGCAGCAACATTCGTGAACGGTGGAAACAACTTTAACGCAAATGCGATTCTTGGAACAAAGGATAGCTACGCCCTGAGTGTTATTACCAATAATTCTGAACGACTTTCTATAGATAATAGTGGTAATATCGCCTTTAAGACCAACCAGTATGTTGATTTTTATAACGCAAGTGGCGCTAGCTCGTTACTGCGCGTAGACCGTAACAGCTCGAGTGTTCTTGTGAATACGACTACCTCACAAGGGGGCACGGCCCTGAATGTGGGCGGTAACATTAATGCAAGTGGCTATAAGGTGAACGGTTCAAACGGACTCAGCTTGAGTTGCGGTAGCGGTAATCAGGCATTAGGATCATTCAACTTTGTTAGCGGTATCCTGATAAGTGGTTCATGTGCAACGAATAACTCCGACTTAGCTGAGGCGTATAACTCTTCTGATAGCTTGGAACCGGGCGAGCTCGTTATGGCTGCGGGTACTGCAGCAACGAGCGTCAGTCGGGCAACAGCTGCAAAAGAAGGTAGCTTAATGGGTGTCGTATCGACTGCTCCGGCGCAGACAATCGGTACCGCTCAAGTACCAGATGGCTATCCAATCGCACTCAGTGGTCGTGTTCCAGCAAAGGTAAATGGCGAAGGTGGCGCAATTGCAGTAGGGGATAAGATTACGATATCAAGTGTTGCTGGTGTCGGTAAGAAAGCGACGTCTGCTGGAATGGTAGTGGGTACAGCGGTTGAAGCGTTCGATGGCATTGGAACAGGAAGTATCGAAGTATTTGTTCACCTAGGGTACTACGAGCCAACAGATGCAGAGATGCTACAGAGTAGTGCGGCAACATTTGGGGAGCTGAACGTATCTGGCGAAACAACACTAAACCAGCTTACGGTGACAGACGTTGAAGTTACAGGAAACTTGTTAGTGAACGGGCTAACAACAGTTAACTCGATAGCGGTAAATGGGCATATCATTACAGCAGGCGGTCAGCCGCAGGTTGCTGCAGAAGTTGCCGCAGGCGGAGGGAGTGTTGTAATTGACGGAAACGATACAGCGGGATCTATTACGATTACCACAGGGTCATCGCCATCAGTCGGCGAGCTAGCAAGCATAGTCTTTAGTCAGTCTTACACCGGGGAACCAAGAGTGGTTATTAGTGCAAGTAACGAATCGGCTGCCTCCATCGGGGTATATAAAGCAAACGCAACAAATCAGGGGGTCTCACTCAATACGAAAGACGTACTTGAACCTAACACGGAATATGTATTTGACTACTTTATAGTTGAGTAGAGGGCATAGGAAAATGGAAATGGGTGGCATAAACAAACATATCTTGGTTGCAAAAAGGATCGTGGTGATTAGCGCCGGTCTCGCATGTGTATTAGCACTCTCAATAGGGTCTTGGGTGAGTGCGGCAGAATCATCGTTCTCTCAAGGTTTCTTGGCCGAGGATGACCTGGCCCTTGGCACCGTCGTTGCAACAGCTGCTGATGGGATTTCGGTAGAAAAGGCAACATTGTCCAACACGAGTAATATGGTTGGTGTGGTAACAGAAGATGCAGTGCTTGAACTCTCCGATGATTCGGGTGCCGAGGTGCAAGTGGCAACTGGAGGAAGGACGCTGGCACTAGTCAGTGATATAAATGGTCAGATTACTTCCGGAGACAAGCTAACTATATCGCCAATCAATGGCGTGGGTATGTCTACTGATCGAAGTGGGTATATCTTTGGTACAGCACAGGCTAATTTTAGTGCAGCGCAGGCAGTAACAACTCAGTCTGTAAAAACTAAAGACGGTACGAATAAAACGGTTCGCGTTGGCCTACTGCCAGTTCAAGTGGGAGTAGTACAGTATGATTTCAACAAGGATACCGCAATACTCCCTGCGTACATCGTTAACTTTGCAAATGCCATTGCGCGAAAAGAGGTATCTTTTATACGAATTGTTATTGCGCTGGCAGTGCTTCTTATTGGCACGCTATCAATTGCGCTCATATTGGTAAGTGCAGTTCGCTCTAGTATTACTTCGATAGGGCGCAATCCACTTGCCGCAAAAGCGGTGCACGCTGGGTTATTTCAGGTGTTGGTTATTACGTTTGGAATATTAGTAGCAATGCTAGCAATTATATATACAGTATTGGTAATGTAGGAGAATATATGGATAGTGGAGTATGGATAGTGGTAATTGCTGCGCTCACGGCGGTAAATGTGGCGTGTGTCATCGTTATATTAAGGGCGCTTCGAACACCGAGCGGGCGAAAAGTGACTCCGCATTATCATCTCGATGTCTCGACCGCAGACATATTAAAAGAAGAAGAGTTAGATAAGTTGCGAAATGAAGCGCTGGATAAGTTGCAGGTATCATCGAGCGATACGCTAAACCATTTTGATGAGAAATTAATGTCTTTTCAGCAGAAGATGTATTCTGAATTAGAAGATCAATTTTCAAAAACGTCCGCTATAATTTTTGATAATCAGCAAAAGATTACTGCTGAGGCAGCGGCTACGATAGCAAGGTCGGTTTCCCAGTCCGCTAAGGTATTCGAAGAAAATGCGCAACGTATGAATAGCCAGCTTGAATCGACGATTGCCGCCGAGAAGAAGCGACGATTGGAGTTGTTTGAATCAAATATGGCTTCAGTGGTAACACAATATATGTCGGAGGTCTTTGACGGTAATGAAGATATGGCAGCTCAAGCACCGGTCGTAATAAACTGGCTTGGTAAGCATAAAGAGGCGATCAAAAAGGATATTCTGTGATTATTCCTAGTAGCATACAATCAATTGACCACTTAACGACTACCATGTGGGAAATTGAGCAAATGGCAGCTGAGCTGCGTAAAGGATCGAATGTTCAGTCATCCCTAAGTATCTCGACCCAGGAGCTACTAGATGTGAATGGTGTGCATGAGTTGGATAGTACCGTAGCAAACACTTTAGTGAAGCAACTCACCGCTATAAAATCGAGCGCTAAACAGGTGCACGTTAGCACTGGATCAATGGCTACATTTGAATGGCGGAATCGTATTACCAAGTGGCTAAGGTCGGAGATAGATGAGCATCTTTTTTGTTCGTTCTCTTCAAATATCAGCCAAGGTGGGGGGGTAGTGCTGCGTACGCCGAAGAACGCATACTCGTTGGTATATAAAGATAAAATCCAGACGAACATTCCTACGCTAGCGAGGCTTTTACCATCATGACGGCCGCAAAAGGAAGAAGTCAAAAACTCGTGATAGCTGGCGAAGTTACGCTAGTGAAACGCTATAACGTTAAGGCAACTGGTTTTCGTGGTGCACCCATAAATGCGTACGTTGAATTTGAGAATGGAGACAGGGGGTTTGTTCGTGAGGTAGTGGATGACACTGCGACCATCTTAAATTGTGATAGCGAGTCAACGCCTATCGGATCGCACGTGAAGCTGATCGATACAGAAATGCGCGTCGGCGTGGGCAAAGAGTTGCTCGGCAAGGTAATCGACCCTTTTGGCTACGATTACTATGAAAACGAAAAAATATCGACCTTAGAGCAGCGTGCTATGTTCTCGAAGGCCCCAGGCATTGCTGAGCGTAAAATGCTTAGCGACCCGCTCTATACGGGAGTTACGGTCATCGACTCCATGTTCCCTGTAGTCAAAGGACAACGCATTGCTGTGCTAGGTGATGCTAAAACTGGAAAAACCAGTATACTGCAACAGCTTGCAGCCATGCAGGCGGGTCAGCAAACAGTCCTTGTATTTGTGCTGGTCGGCAAACGTCAATCAGAGATTGAGGCGCTTGAGACATACTTAAAAGACCATAACTTACTCTCGCAAAGTGTCATAGTGGCAGCGAATGTTCTCGACTCACTCGCAAAGTCGTATCTCGCGCCGTATACCGGATGTACGATTGCAGAGTATTTCTGGTTGAGCGGTGTCGACGCGGTAGTCATGTATGACGATTTATCTGCGCATGCCAAAATTTATCGTGAGATATCGTTAGTTTCGAATCCCAACCCTGGACGAGATTCATATCCTGGGGATATGTTCTATGTCCACTCTTCGTTACTTGAACGTGCCGGTAGGCTACTCAGTAACGGTGCAACACTGACGGCTTTGCCGCTTTTGGTGACACCGGGCGATGATATTACAGCGTACTTACCAACGAGTATTATGTCGATAACTGATGGTCAGTTAATTTTTGATTTGAATACCTTCAGGAAGAATATTCACCCTGCACTTAATATCGGACTCTCCGTATCTCGAGTAGGAGGCCGGGGCCAAACGTCTTCGCAGAAAGGCTACACGAGAAAGGCATTTCAGCTACTCGCTGAGTATCGGCAGGCTGAAGAGTTCTCTCATTTCGGGTCAGAAACATCAAGTGAAATGCAGCAGACACTGAGAAAAGGTGCAGAATTGGTGGAGCTTTTTCGGCAACAGCAACAAGAGCTATTTACAATTGAACAGCAAGAAGCGATGCTTGCGCGGGTTCTTGATGGCGACACACCTGTCGATGTTGCAGAGCTAAAATCTAGCATACAGGCAGTTGGCGCAAAATCGTCAAAAGGTAAGAAATGAGGAGAGCGCTAACAGTCAAGGATGAGGTTGATCAGATTGCTGCGGTTGAGCGATTGACGACGGTATTCGAGGGTATAGCGAGTATAAAAATATCGCGAATTCGCGACAGTGTATTGTTTAGCAAATCTTTTTTTAATGAAGTATGGCAGATGTATAGCTCGCTTCGGATTAATCCTGAAGAGCAAATGAAGCGACAAAAAGGCCATAAAAAAGAACGCAAGATAGTAGTTGCAATCACGAGTGAGGGTAGATTAAGTGGCGGCTTAATTAACGATGTAAAAAGTCGTATTAATGAGGTGCTCAAAGAGCAAAAGTCAGCTGACCTTATGGTGCTTGGGGCGCACGGCTACACCACTCTGGAACAGGCTGGGATATCAGTTACGTATGCATATTCACTTCCGAGTGTTGATCAGCAGTTTGATGTACAGAAAATTGTCGACATATTAAGTGCACACTCAACGATAACGGTTATCTACCAAACGTATGAATCGTTACGCGTACAAAGAGTGGTCGCAACTGAGCTTATTGCAACAATTCAAGAGCTTGGCGGCGAAATAGCCGAAGAAGAGAACGTTACTACTCTAAGTAGCGAAAACTTTATGTTTGAACCAAGTATCGCCCTTATTGCAGATCAGCTAGAAGCATTAATGATAGAGGTTGCACTGACTCAAATGATTATGGAGTCGAAGCTCGCTCAATACGCGAGTCGTTTCAATGCTATGAATCGTGCAAGGCACAAGGCATTTGATATGAAAACGGTTACTACTCGGGAATTTTTTCGTGCTAAGCGGAGTGAGTCTGATGAGCGACTGAAGGAAACTATGAAAATGTTAGGGAGAGCGTAATGAGTACAACTGCGATCGGGCGTGTCGTAACAGCAAAAGGGCAAACATGTATTGTCGAGCTAGTGGGGCAACGTCCAGATATTAATGAAATACTGATACTACGATCTGATGATTTTGAGCCGCGCTATATTGAAGTTATCGAGTATGAATCTGAGAGTACTATTCGCTGCTTGAATTTAAGCGATGTGGACATTGTGCACTTTTCTGAAGCCTATCGAACACACCAGACAATATCTGTGCCTACCGGCAAGCATGTGCTCGGAAGGGTGATTGACGCATTAGGGCGGCCAATTGATGGGCTGGGGCCGATCGAGGGGCCCGTAAAGAGCATTTACGACTATACACCTGCATCATCCCGTACACGCAGCCGTGATACTGAGATGTTGGAAACAGGCATTAAGGTGATCGATTTCTTCGCTCCATTTGTGAAGGGTAAAAAGATCGGTATCATCGGTGGGGCCGGTGTAGGTAAAACCGTTTTGACAATGGAGTTAATTCATAATATTGCCAAAGACGAAAGTCGCTTAGCGATGTTTGCTGGTATCGGCGAGCGCGTACGTGAAGGTCATGAGTTACGTGAGACCCTTGATAAAAGTGGGATTCTTGATAAATCAGTTATCTTTATGGCACAGATGCATGAGTCTGCCGCCCTTCGCTCCACCGTGGGGCGATCAGCCGCTACTGTTGCTGAATACTTTCGGGACGTAGAGCGTCGTGATGTGCTGGTTTTTGTAGACAACATCTACCGTCACATACAGGCGGCGAATGAGCTGGCGACATCTGTTGGAACGTTGGCGAGTGAAGGTGGATATCAGGCGACAATGTATTCTGATTTGAGGCGACTTCAGGACAGGCTCGTCTCAAGTGATAATGGCACCATTACATCCGTTCAAGCGATTTATGTACCCGCAGATGACTTGACTGACCCTGCGGTGCAGGAAATCTCTCAGCAACTTGACTCTACGATTGTGCTGTCTCGAAGCGTAGCGGAGAGTGGTATTCGTCCGGCGGTGGATTTACTTCGCACAACATCATCACTCCTATCCCCAGAGGTGGTTGGTGAACGCCATTATCAGTTAGCAAGCGAAGTGAAAGCCGTGTTGCAGCAATATGAGTCACTAAAGAATGTCGTGTCCATCATTGGTACAAGCGAGCTGTCTCAGTCTGAAAAGAAGCAATATGATATGGCAATAGAAATAGCTACCTTCTTTTCACAGTCGTTCTTTGTGACCGAAGATTTGAATGGCGCTAGTGGAGAGTATAGTACACTCAAACAAACTCTTGACGGCGTAGAAAAGATTTTACGCTCATGACAAAACGAGTAGACACGCAGCATCTTATAATCATGACGCCTACACGGACGATATTTGACGGCGAAGTCTATTCAGTAACCGCTGAAAACCACGTTGGTGCGTTCGATATACTTCCGGGGCATGTTAATTTCTTCACGATTTTGACCGCAGGCGAGGTAGCGGTGGATGATGGCCAAAAATCGCTCACGTTTATGGTAAAAAAAGCGATACTAAAGGTAGACAATGGACGTACGACAATTTACGCAAACGGTGGAGCAGCCTGATAATGCTCTTGCTTAGAGTAGAGCCATGACATACAATTGTGCTATTAGATAACTTAGAAAAAGAGGGTCACGTTTTCGATGGATATTAAAAAACCTACTTCAGCACAGCAATCACGTCATGTTCAGTCAGAAGTAGTAAAACAAGACACGAAACGAACATTTGGTAGCCTTGCAGCGGCGATTGTGCTTGTACTTACGCTTGCGGTTCTGGTAACTTCTGGAGTGTTTGGATACCAAGCGTTGCAAAAAGCTGGCTCTACGGTATCTGGTGACGTGCAAGAAGACAGATTCCAAGCAGTATTCCTAACAAACGGACAGGTATATTTCGGAAAGCTTTCTAACGTTGAAGGCAACTACATTAAATTGAAGAATATTTACTACTTGCAAGTTCAGCAAGCTGTGCAACCGTCAACTTCTAACCCTGAACAGCAGTCAGATACATCAGACTCTCAGGTGTCACTTACTAAGCTAGGTAAAGAGCTTCATGGCCCTACGGATCAAATGTTCATTTCTCGTAGCGAAGTGTTATTCTGGGAGAATCTAGAGAAAGATAGCACGGTTGTTAAGGCGATTGCCGACTACGAAAACAAATAATACAGTTATAGATCTGGTAAACCACCCCTATTAAAAAAAGGGGTGGTTTTTTACTGGCATAGTGTATTTTGTGATTTACGGATATGATAGAACTGTGTCGAATCTTTTTAGCCAAATTATCATTATTTATAATCCGAACAGCACTGGAGATAGTGCTGGTAATGCCACTCGGTTACATGATGAGCTAACATCGTCACTAGGTACTAGCGTGGGTATTTCGCTTGTACCTACGGAGTATGCAGCTCATGCCGAACAGATAGCGCGTGATGCTGCGAAAAAGTATACCGATGTGCTACTAATTTCTTCGAGTGGAGATGGTGGGTACAACGAGGTAGTAAATGGCGTTATTACTTCTGGTAACCGGCGGGCAGTATGTATGGTACTCCCAAGCGGAAACGCTAATGATCACCATGAAGCTGTTTCTACGCGTTCGATATCCGACAGAATCTTGCATCCAAAGCTCGTTCAGATCGACGTGATCAAAGTAGAGGCAAAAAAGTCCGGTAAGCCATTTGTACGCTACGCACACTCATATGTGGGTGTTGGTCTTACGGCATATATAGGAAAAAAGCTTACCGAGGCAACACTAAATCCAGTAAATGAAAAATGGCTTGTACTACGATATCTTATATCGTTTCGGAGTATCGTTTTAAAAATGGATGCTGAAAAAAGATGGCATCGCTACACAAACGTGGTCGTAAGCAATATCGGTCATATGTCTAAAGTGATTCAACTTACACCGAATGCGAGTGTTCGTGATGGAAAGCTGGAGCTATATAGCATGAGAACTAATTCAACAATTCGGACAGTTTCCGCGCTAGTATTCGGCAGTGCTTCTGGCCTGAGTCCAACATCACAAATAAACAATATACAGTTCACGTCTCGACATAAGTTGCAGATGCAGTTTGATGGTGAGGTAATAGAGCTCGACGGAAAGAAGCCGATAGCTGTATCTGTAGCACCTTTGGCAATAAAGACTTTAGAGTAGTCATTCGTAAACTGCCATTTAGTCGATTATTTTACATAGAAAATACTTGTCAAAATACCGACAGTGCGCTACTATAAAAGAAGTTATGCGAATGTTCCCATGTGAACCTCTGGCAATTGGGTAAAAAAACACAACAAAAACATCTTTACATGCAGTGAAGCTGAGTGTTAAGATGGCAAAGTTGCCCTGCGAGGATAGAGAGATTCCACCACAGTAATATGATGGGTTCGAATGTGTCCTAGCGATTTTGGAGCACAGGTTCGTTAACAATTAGTGATGTAAGAAAATTTTCAAACGGTTTTGAAGCAATTTATTGTTTCAAAATTTATTATATGAGATTGACGGCAAGTAATTTGGTAGCAACCAATTACTAGTTGAGTCAATGCATAAAAAGGTACTCAAGGGCACAAAGTGGATGCCTAGACGAATGTTACCGATGAAGGACGTGGAAGACTGCGATAAGCCTCGGGAAGCTGTCAACAAGCTTTGATCCGGGGATTTCCGAATGGGGAAACCCGGCATGATTAATATCATGTCACTCATTTCTGAACACATAGGAAGTGTAGATGGGAACCAACTGAACTGAAACATCTTAGTAGGTTGAGGAAGAGAAAGTAAATAACGATACCGGGAGTAGTGGCGAGCGAAACTGGTAGAGCCCAAACCTTACAAGTTTTTGCCTGTTCGCAGGTAGATACGGCTGATAGGCCAATGCTTATAAGGGGTTGTGATATTACATGAGACCAAGTCAGAGAATTCAAACTTTAGTTTGAGGTATCTGATTTGCGACCAGCAGCTATCACTGACTGGATAAGGTAAAAAATCGGCGTGGTTAGCAGAATAATTTGAATGATTAACCAAAGAACGTGAAAGTCGCGTATGTGAAAACGACGCTGACCTTATATATGTTTTATCGAGTAGGGCGGGGCACGAGAAACCCTGTCTGAATCCGGCTGGACCACCAGCCAAGGCTAAATATGACATTCGATCGATAGCGAACTAGTACCGCGAGGGAAAGGTGAAAAGAACCCCGGGAGGGGAGTGAAATAGATCCTGAAACTTTGTGCCTACAAGGAGTCGGAGCCCGCT
>JALRDS010000063.1 GCA_023259925.1 Candidatus Saccharimonadia bacterium | reverse complement strand
GAAAAATGATTTATCTGTGGTTGTATCACGGCTATCCACTTGAATGTTCGCTCCCTCAACCCCTGCCGATAGCAACTGCTCCAACGCTACGTCGTGTAGACTTCGATTGTCAAAAGTGTATAGCGGGTAGTTCAACCTGCCAGCCGCCGGGCTAAGCCATACACAAACATCGCTTGGCGTCGAAAGAAATTGTGTTGCCATATACTCAATCACATACTTGCCGCCCTGCTGTTCAAGGTTATGCCTACCCAGATGAGCTAATCCAATTACCCTCTTTGAGGTGTCGTACAGCACCGCTGCAATGCAGTCGGCAACCGGAAGAAGTAGTGCTATATTTTGCTCTGTAGTGAACAGTGCATCGGCCGTAACACTAGACGGCCTCGTCATACCGTCGCCAGCCATTGACGAATCAACTGTGTAATAGCGGCAAAAATCATCACTGCCGTAATCAAGTTTCACCAGAATGGCTTGCTCTGAGCTACTGCCGAAGGATTGTAAAAATAATTCTTGGTTAGCTCGTCGCTGTTCGTCGTCAACTGCTTTCGACATTGAGCCATCATTTGCAGATGAGATGCCATACCTGAGCCGGCTCAATCAACATGCTCCATCAAGCGAAGCCAGTCGGTTATTGCTAGATCTTCGGCACGTGCATCGGGTGAAATGCCAGCGAGCTTCAGCAGGTCTTCGACCTCACTCTTAGCTATACCAAGACCGCCCGATAAACTCGAGCGAAGTTTTTTTCGCTTTGCAGAAAACCCGGCTTTAACAAGCCGAAAAAATTGCTTGTCCTCAGCTACGGTCACCAAAGGCACGTCACGAGACTGTAAAACTATCACCTGCGAGTCAACTTTTGGTGGCGGTGTAAAGAATTCTTTTGGCACTTCGATTCCCAAGTGGGCTTCGGCGTACACCTGGGCGGCAATCGATAATATACTCATTTCACCTGGACCGGCCGCTATGCGTTCAGCGACTTCTTTCTGCACTAACAATACAGCCGTGCGTGGCTTATTTGACGCAGTCATGAGTTTTTTTACAATTTTGCTGGTTATATAGTATGGCACGTTCGCAACAACCACATACTCAGCAGGCAGCGTACCAAGATCAAACGATAAGATGTCTTCGTTCAGCACGGTTAGGCTAGTTCCAGGAAATTGCCCAGGAAGTTTTTTTGCTAGATCTGGATCAAATTCCACGGCTATAACGTCTTTAGCGCGTCGTAACAATTCTGAGGTGAGTGTACCTAGTCCCGGCCCAATTTCAAGCACGGTATCACTTGATGTGATGTTAGCTGAATCGGCAATCTCACCGAGCATAAACCGATCTGTTAGCCAGTGCTGGCCTAGTTCTTTTTTCGGACCACTCATGCCTTCATGCTACCTGTAAGTATCCGGTAAGCTGGCGCCACAGTGTGGCCATGGCTGCCATCCACGCCGTTCGTATAGTTCTCGCGCGGCCTGATCCTGTTGGGCAGGACTCGCATCAGCCGGATCGTAGATACCATATTTATTACCCCAGGTCTGGTAACCAAACTGGTATGCCCCGCGATACAATGGGTTATTTTTATTAGCGTAATTGCCACCCGACTCACAGGCACGGAGCTTCGCTAATGCGGCCGCAAAATCACCAGAAAAGCTTGGTTTACTACCTACTGTTTCCACTTGTTTAGTTGGCTGTTCCGTTACCACGGTTTGAATAACCTTACGGCTCACCTCGCGTCCGTCTTGCATTATAATTTCGTAGGTCACCATTTTCTTGCCAGCTTTTCCCGGTGAATCCACATTACGATAGCCAACTTCCCTATTAGCATCTTGAATTTGCTCAACTTCGAAGGCAACAGACTCTTCTTTCGTAACCGTTTGCTTGCCATTACGCCAAATTCGCAGATTCATATTTTCCGTCATTCGGTCCGTTGGCTCATGCGACATGTCATCTTTATCGCCAAGCTTAATGTCTTTTTCTGTCAAAAACTCACCAACAGTGTTCGCTTGGGTATATACCGTATCTGCTTTACCGTATAGTTGCAATTTAATGGGAATCGCACGGTCTATTGTCATGAGTAAACTTGCACCGTCCCGTACGAAATTATTACTTAGATCGACTGCTGCAATGTCTTCATCGCGCAGCTCAATACCAGCATGCGCGGCGATTTGTTTTGGAGTTTGATAGGCACTCATCACCAGCTGACGAACACTCCCATCAGCAATCAGAACTGGACGAGCCCTATATATATTCACTTGGTATTGATTGGTTACGAGCTCATCATCAAGCCCTGGCTCAACACGGTCATTTTTATCTAATGGAATATCAGCTTTTTGGAGTACTTCACGAATGCTGCTCGCATCACTAATAATGCCTCGTTCCACGCCGCGATCATGAATAATAAACAAACGCTCGCCACCACTAAGCGCCTGGGCCTTTGGTATGGCAAGCGCACCAACCACAGCAAACAAACCTGCAAGGCAGGCAATGAGAATATAAAATGGAGACAGTGAGTGAATTGCTTGCTTCATACATCTGCGCGTTATTAGTTCACCGCGCTGCATTTGAATCGTAAGTCGTAATTAATTACGCTACTTGTATTATTATAGCAAATACAACTTGTAAGTAACAGATTAGAGAGCCGTTAGACGGGCGTACTCGATATTCAGTTTTTTCATTTGCCCGCTATCAAACGCAACACTGACTGCCATGCCATCAACATCTATAACAGTCCCGTCACCAAACTGCGCTGATCGAACTCGATCGTTGATGTCGTACGACGGCAGATTTTCTTCATACAGGTCATCTTGAAGCTGCTGCCTGCCAGTCATCATTGCCCCGGATCCCATGTCTTCTAGGAATCGTGATGGTGGATTGTAGCCACGTTGACCAAATTGCAATCGTGATGCCGCAAAACTTAGATGCAACTCTTGCCTAGCTCGCGTCATCCCAACATAACACAGTCGTCGCTCCTCTTCGAGCTCGCTCGGCCCGCTTTCATGAATCCGCGAGTGAGGGAAAATACCCTCCTCCATACCTACTATAAATACAACTGGGAACTCTAAACCTTTAGCAGCATGGAGTGTCATTAACGTCACACTCGGTTCCGACTTTGATTCATCTGCACTCGTCATCAACGCCACCTCAGCCAAGAAATCAGGTAACGAAGCAAATGTTTTGGCATCACTCACGAGCGAGCTTACATTTTCTTCACGATCTTCAGCCTGTGGCGTACCGTCTCGCAAGTAGGTTAGGTAGCCACTTTTTTGTAATAACGTCTCAATTATGCCGCTTGGCTCATCGTGCATAGGGTCAAAGCTCGCGAGCAGTTCACCTAATGAGGCAAATGATTTTTTTGCGCGCGGTGTCAAACCATCGATCTCCGACACACGCTGCAACGCATCAATAATACTAAGACCACTTCCACTCTGCCAGCTCATAAACCGCTCTAAACTACTTGCCCCAAGACCACGCGCAGGAATGTTTGCAATTCGAGAGAAGCTCATGCGATCATTAGGCTGATACATTACCCGAAGGTAGGCAATCACGTCTTTTATTTCCTTACGGTCATAGAATCGCACACCGCCAACTATCTGATACGGCACGCGCGCTTGAAGTAGTGCGCGTTCGAGCGTGTAACTTTGCGCATTCGTACGATACAGAACAGCAAACTCGTCTGGTCGCCGCGCCCCCATAGCGGTTTGTGCTGAGATTCTACTCGCCACCAACTGAGCCTCCTCGGCCTCATCATACAACTCATGAATCTGCACGGGCTCGCCTTGCCCTTCGCTCGTCCATAGTTTTTTATCAGTCCGCTCTGTATTTTTTGTAATTACATTATTAGCTGCTTCTAAAATAGCACCGGTTGAACGATAGTTTTGCTCAAGCTTTACTACAAGCGCACCCGGGAAGTCTCGCTCAAAATTCAAGATGTTTCGAAAGTCTGCTCCACGCCAACTATATATGCTCTGCCAATCATCCCCCACTACGCAAATATTTCGCTCAGGGCCCACCAAGCTTTTTACAATCGCGTACTGCGCTGCGTTCGTGTCTTGATACTCATCAATCAGAATATGCCTGAACTGCTGTCGCCACTTATCACGCACGTCTGGTTGTTCGGTAAAAAGACGAGCAACTTCAAGTAGTAAGTCATCAAAGTCCAGCGCGCCAGCCTCTTTACGTAACCGTTCATACGCTGTATACAATTTAGCGACTGATTTTTGAAACGGATAGTTAGCCGTCTGCTCGTACGCCTTCGGGTCAATCATATCGTTTTTGGCTGCTGATATTGCACTGCTGACTGCACGTGGCTTTATTTGCCTGTCGGTAATTGACTCGAGCTTCATAGCCTGTTTAATCAAGCCCTGCCTATCGTCCTCATCATAAATAACGAAATTTGACGCGATGCCAATCGCGGCGCCATCTTGCCGCAGCAACCGAACACATATGCCATGAAATGTGCCCATCCATGGCATGAATCCACGTGAATTTGGCTGTCCCAGCAGTTCAGCAAGCCGTTCACGCATTTCACGAGCGGCCTTATTAGTAAATGTGACCGCCAGAATTTGATTCGGCCACACGTTTTGCTCACCAATTAAGTAACCTATCCTGTGGGTAAGTGTTTTTGTTTTCCCGCTACCGGCACCTGCCAAAATAAGCAGCGGCCCATCTTTAGCCAGTACAGCAGTACGCTGCGCCTCGTTTAACCCATCAACAAATGTCATTACTATCAATTATACCAGTGAATTGCACGCGGACGTTACGGAATTAGACCCATAAAGTATAGAGCAACGGCGCCACCAGAACCGAGTGCTAGCAGTACCAGTACGCCAAGCACTATCCACCATCCAGATTGCTTTTTTGCTGGATGTTTCAACGTTTTTTCATACTCAGCTGTGTCATAAATTGGAGCATGCGAGGTATCGCCGGTTGATTCTTTTTGAACGTATTGCTGAGATATTGAGGTTGACGTGGCAAGCGCTGTAGTTGCACCAAGTGGTGTTTGACCCCCAGTTGGATGAACTACTTCATCATCCGTCATTCTGCCTGTAGCTTCAATCTTGACTAGCTCGTGCGACAATTCGTGTATGTCGTCATGCATAGTTGCCCCGCCTGGCGTTTCGGCATCTTTCGGATTCGATTGACCTGCAATATCATCTGCTACGTTATTAGATACCACAGCTGGATTCATAGTCTCAGCCTCTTCTAAATCAGCACTCTGCGGTGCATTCAACGGTCGTTTTTCTGGGCGTGCATTTGCTAAAAACGGAGATTCACCGCGCTGCGCATCAGTCGTAGCAGGATCAGAAGATGTAGCATCAGCATTCGCAACTGCGCCCGTATCGGCTGACTTAAAATCTGAAAGGGTAGTCGTGTTACTTGTCGGCACTACCGACTGACTAGGCACGTCACTTCCAGGCTTGTCTGCGGGTATCGCGCCGCCAAGTTGCGCCTGAATTGCCTGTGATAAATCAGATAAACTCGTGCCAAGCTTAGTATTTTCAGTTGGCGCTGACGCAGTAGCGACAGGTGGTTTTTCTTGTTGCGACAGTCCACGGAACGCCGCTGCTGGTCGTTCATCATCGCTTACATTCACCGCTGGCACATCAGTAGCCGCCACCACTGGTTCCGCCTGCTTCATCGTATCGAGCGGATCGGGCATATTGTCATTTTTAGTAATACGACGAACCATGACAGGTTCAGACGGGCTATCTTGTATTTTTTCTTGAACAACTGGAGGTTTCGAGCTAATGCTAGAAACTGGCTCCTCCACTTGTGGGCTTGTAGGCTTCGGCAGCGAAGGTACAGGTCGTACTGGAGTAACCGGCAGCGGACGCTTCATAGGGTTTAGGTCGGCAGAAGAATCTACTACATCCATAAACCGCCCTGCCCTACGAACACCTGCCGCTCCGGGTGCTGCCGTCGACTTAGTGGCATTTCTTGACGCTGAAATGCTTGCTTGCTTCGGTGCGGCAGTCGGCATGGTGGCTTGCCGGCTTGGGATCGATACACGCTGCGCCGTTGATTGCATACCAGGAGTTGAATTAGTTTCTTGAGCCGATACAACCTTATTATTCACACTCTTGCCGCTCATGAGGGAATTAACCGCTCTATCGAGTTCATCAAAATCAATGTCGCCCACGTACTATTTCTTTCCTACTTCAAATGCAGCTTCAATAATTGCTTCAAATTCTTTTGATTTCAGACTCGCGCCACCCGGTAATAGTCCGTCCACACCCGGTGTTTGCAGATATTCACGAGCATTTACCGATGAGACACTGCCGCCGTAAATTACCCGCACCAGCTCAGCAGTTTCTTTGCCATACAAGTGGTCGATTTGGTTACGAATGGTTCGGACGGCCGCTTCAACATCTTTTGTCGTAGCGCTATTACCAGTTCCAATCGCCCAAACTGGTTCATATGCAATTACCATAGTTTGCACTTCATCGGCAGTTAAATTCGCCAGTCCGCCCACTAATTGATCGTGAAGCACGCCAGCTGTTTCTTTATTTGTACGTTCATGCGCAGTTTCGCCCACACACAGTACCGGTGTAATGCCATGGCGAACCGCCGCCTGGACTTTAGCGCGGATCTCTTTGTCGTGCTCTTTGAATATATGACGTCGCTCAGAGTGCCCAATAATGGCGTACTGCACAAGCCCTCGTAATTGGTGTGCTGACACTTCGCCCGTAAAGGCACCTTCGTCTTTGAAATATAAGTTCTGTGCGGCAAGTTTAAATAGCTTCCGCTCAGGCTGAAGGCTGAGTGACTGCAGGGCTAATAATCCAGGGGCAAGCACCATTTCAACATTGCGATGATTTTTTAGTAACTTGCCTAATTTGTGCACATATAAACTGGACTCATGTACCGTGAGATTCATTTTCCAGTTACCGATAATTAATGTTTTCTTGCTCACCCTAGTTATTAACGCTTACGCTTTATTTCCTCTAGTGTACCGAAGTTTTTGCTAGGCGTCTAGCAAATGTTCAATTCCTGGTAGTGTTTCGCCAGCCATCAACTCCAAGCTCGCTCCACCACCAGTCGAAATATGGCTAAAACTATCACCATTTTTAGTGTCCCAGTGAATCGCAAAGTCAGCAGTATCACCACCACCCACAATAGATTCGGCGCTCGCGTTTTGAGTCATGGCGCGGGCAACAGCAGCCGATCCATGAGAAAATACTTCTTTTTCTGCAAAACCCATGGTGCCGTTCCAAATAATTGTTTTTGCGTTCGCGATTGTACGCGCAAAATGCTCAGCAGTTACTGTTCCAATGTCTAAAATCATATCGTGTTCGGTTACAGCATCGACAGGCATGTTTTCGACGTGCTTGTCATCAACACTCTTAGCAACCGCAACATCGCTTGGCAGCTCCAAGAATTCAGAAAGATCAACACCTAGCTCAGCCGAGCGCTTACCAGCCAACGTAACAATATCTTTTACCACTTCAGCCTGGCCTGCTTCGTATTTACTTGCACCTACCGACTGGCCCAGACCAGCCAAGAATGTATTGGCCATAGCTCCACCTACCAGCACAGAGTCGGCCTTCTCCACTAGCTCTTTCACCACCTGAATTTTATCACTCACTTTGGCACCACCCGTTACAGCAACCAGGGGTCGCTCAGGGTGTCGCATCGCTTTTACAATCGATACGTATTCTTTTTCAAGTAGCAACCCGGCGACGCTCGGGATACATAGCGTAATAGCTGCGGTTGACGCATGATCACGATGAACCACGCCAAAGCCGTCTTGCACAAAATACTTCGCACCAGTGTCGCTCGCAAGTTGACGAGCGAACGCTTCGTCATTTGCCTCCTCTTCGGCGTGAAAGCGCAAATTCTCCAGTACAACGACGCTACGTTTTGGCGCTCGCTTAATGGCCATCTTTACCTTATTACCCACTGTCTGATCGACAAATCGAATTGGTTCACCCAGTAGTTCCGCAAGTCGCTGCGCTGCTGGCTCAATCGTGAGCGATTCATCACGTCCCTCTGGCCTACCAAGATGAGAAACAATGACTACTTTGCAGCCTTTTTTCAACAATGCTTTCACTGTTGGTAAGCTGGCTCGAATTCTAAAATCATCTTTCACCGAACCGTCTTCGGCTAACGGCACATTATAATCTGCCCTCAAAAGAACCGTGGTGCCTTCAAGCGGCACATCGCGAATTGTTTTTTTATGGAATTTCACCTATTACCCTACCCTTTTATTACTTAGCCTTATTCTACCACATGCTTATGCTTCATATCTCTGTAATTCCAACGTCCACCGGCCTCTGTTTTATAGGTCCAATAACATTCCGCTACGGTGTATCGAAATGCCTGTTTTTGTGATTGAGCATATCGAGATGTTTGAGCCTTCGGGTATTTATTAGGTAGCATAGCGCTCCACTCACCAACCATCACCGGCTGCTGCCACGATAAAAATTGCAAGAATAGCCTAGTGTCAACAGTATGTTTAATGTGCTGGTTGAATGTTCGTTTTTTATCCCGCGCACCAAACAGCTGATACATATGGCAATCAAGTACAACTGGATACTCCTTTTTCTCCATAAGCCAAAAACAGTTTGATGTTCGTAAGGGGGCATAGGCATCGGAGAACACGATGCGCGTACCTGGCCGAGCAACGTTTATGAGCTCCCTGTAGGCCTTTCTATAGAATCGGGCAAGCTTCAAGCCGAATCGATCAACGAATGGCTCGTTCAGCAATTGAATGCCCCAAACAGCAGGTGAGTCATAGTACCGAATCGCGAGCTTTTTCAATACTTCAATTGTTTTATCTTGTGCAGCAGTGTTATTCAACCATCTTGTTGAATGATTATCCGATATTGTATTGCCACTCCCGCTGTGCGCAGCACGATTTTGCGCTTCTGGCGCCGCGTGCAAATCTAACAACAGCTTAAAACCGTACGAGAGGGAAGTAGTCACCAACCAGTCTAGCCGCTCAACTGCACTCACGTAGCGATTATCGTCTCCAAAAATCCAATAGCCGATTGGCACGCGAAGTAGTTCAACCCCCTGTTCTTGCATCCATCGTAAATCATCCTCAACAACAAAATGAGCATGGTGATCTTTTATTCGTCGCCTACCCTGCTCTGTTTTAGCGAGTTCAAATTCATTCTTAGCACTAGTTTCAGAAAATAGCGATGGCGTAATCCACGGCTCAATAACCAGCCAACCGCCTAAATTTAATCCCTTTAATGGTTTCGTCATATGCTCATTGTAATATGCTCGGGCTATCCATAGAAAAAAGCCCAGGCTTGAAACCTGAGCTTTTTTCTATGGTGACCTCACGGAGAATCGAACTCCGATTGCCAGGATGAAAACCTGGTGTCCTAACCGTTAGACGATGAGGCCAAGCGATGAGTGAAGTGTGTAATAAAAATAAGCTTGCTCATTTTTAAGACCACTTCCGAATCGTGCCGGGCTCATACCCTAGTATGAGGCCACGTATGTCTAGAAATTAAAAAATAATTCCGAACAACTCCAACCAATCTTAGCAAAAAAATACCCCTTTGAAAAGGGTAATTGCTGCGCTAGTGCAGCGGGAGGCTCAAAAGTCTATATCACCTGAACTCTTCCCGCCGCACTAGCGACACACTGCAGCTACTTCTTCGCCAGCACCACCTTGTACCGATGGGTGACCTCGCGGTTACGAGACACCTGGCTAGCTCCTGTCTGCTGCTCGATCAGCACTCCGTCCTCCCTGATTCGCGCCGCGATCTCCGAAGCGCTGAAGAGACGGAAGCGTGCGCAGTCCCGGCTGAGCTTGCGAGCGAGCGCATCCACGTTCCCCTCCATGTACCCATACGGGTGACAGGAGTTGAACTTTGCGTAGTAGTTCCCGAGCAGCTCGTCGAGGATGTCGACGTCCTGCTTGAGCAGTGTTGCAGTCTGCATAAAACTATCAGACCTTTCAGTTTGAGCGTGTGTGTCCAAACGGTTTTGGCACGCTGCAGCGATAAGTTATACTCCGCTACGCTTTACTTGTCAACTAAATATTGTTTTATATGGTTTTTTATAGCCATGAGGCGCTACATATAGCGTTGGCGAACAGTGCACAGTAATATGCTTGTGTTAATTAGTATAATATTTTCTAATCATTTGATTTTTCCGAATATGATGTGATAAATTTATAAGAGTGATATAACAGCGTTACGCAGTGGAGTGTATAACGCCTGAAGAGAAATTACTAATTGCATGCGAGGAGGCACAGTAATGAAGGGAAAATTAATAGCGTTCGTAGTAGCAGTGCTGAGCGTTGCAACAATTGGCGTTACACAACTACCGGCAAATGCCGCACTAGACAGCACTAGAGATTGTGACCAATACGCAGTCGTATACTGTGGCACTATGTCGCTACAAGAAGCGCGTAATAAATACAATCAAAAAGACCACGCTAAGATTTATCAAAGCATGGGGATATCGCTGTCCGACCTCAAAGGGAACTTTAAATCCGGTGTTGTATACCAAGATGGGCGTGTTGTCGTGAACGGTAAAACCGTTGCCACCGGAGCAGTTATGGCTGCACGCGGCTTGGGTGGAAGCCAAATTGCCGGAACTAGCGCGCAAAAAGTATCAGTGCGCGCCATGGGCAGTGCCCAAACAGCTATGGTAAAGTTTGACCAAAATGGCCGATTCTTATTCGCAATCATGAAACCATGTGGCAACCCAGTCACCGCTACTCCACCCCCAGTCGAAGAGCAGCCAGAGCCTGTAGCTCAATGTAAAGTTCTATCGCAGCAAAAACTATCTGACACGCGTCGTCGCTACGAGGCAGTCGCTACGCTAAAAAATGGCGCCAAAGTACGTTCCTATACATTCGTTGCCACTAAGAACGGTACACAAGTTGATAAAAAGACTGTTTCTACCAGTAAAACAAATGCAACCTACGTATTTACCGCCGATGGCCCCGGTGAATACAAAATAAGCGTAACGATACACACATCAGAAGGTAAAAAGAGCGGTGCTCGATGTACGAAGTCGTTTACCGTAGCAGAGGTTGACCAACCAGGTGTTGCGATTGAAAAATATGTTGGTGAAAGTAAGCAAAAGTATCAACGTGTTGGGGTAAATGTTGAATACACGTACCAAATTCGCGTACTCAACACAGGTGATGTTACCCTAAAGAATGTAAAAGTAACTGATACCCCAGATCAAGGAGTTACGCTGCTTAGTGTGTCGCCTTCAGCAGGAACAATCAGCAACAACACCTGGGCCCACACTATTAAAAGCCTAGCGGTTGGACAAACTAAAACATACACCCTAACAGCCAAAGTACCTGAATACTTGGCCGGAAAACTCACGAACACTGTATGCGTTGACGCACCAGAAGTACCTGGCAACCCAGACGATTGTGATGACGCCGAAGTCGATGTACCGCCAACACCAGGCAAGATTGAAGTATGTGAGCTTTCAACCTTCAATATCATCACTATTGAAGAGTCTGCATATGATAGCAGCAAGCACAGTAAAGACCTAAGCGACTGCGACACACCAGAAGAACTACCTGAAACTGGGCCGGTAGAGACTATGTTGCAGGTTGTTGGTGCAATGAGCCTGGTTGGATCGAGTGCCTACTACATTGCAAGCCGACGATTCATCTAAACAATCTGTAAACAAAATCACCCTTCTAAAGAGGGGTGATTTTATTTGAAAAAAATCTAAATAAACATAAGTTTATTTTATGGTATAGTAGTTGACAATTTAACACGTTTGTGCTATTATGTAGCTATCCTCAGTGAGATGGTGGATACGGTGGAAGTGCGCAGGGTGTAGCCCTGTAAATCGCCATCGGAACACATTGCCTCATTTTATAGAGGTGCCGTTTAACAATTTAGTCAAGTAGACAGGCTTATTTGTCTGTCGAATTGTTTGCGGCAAACAAATAACACCATCTGTTTACCCGCAAACTAGATAGTCATGGGTCTTTAAGTACGCTTTGAGTTTGAACTCAGCGAAACAATACCCAATGACATTCAACTACTACAATTCTAAGTTCTCCACCTGAAAAGGTGCGACCTTTTCGTTTGCTATTTACTGCAGCAGCCGAAAAGGTCGTGTCTTCTCAGGAGACGCGAAGTAGTGGCAGCAGCCGCGATTCATTTTCGTGGCAACAGCCACATCGACCGTCCGGGAGGACACCATGCTTAGATTCATCCAGCGGCTCATCGCCGCACTGACCTTCGTGACCATCGTCGCCGGCCTCAACGCCGGCATCGCTTCGCCCGCCAACGCCGCCAGCAGTGACTCCGACAAGGTTCCCTGCCCGGCCAATGTCGACGTTGATCGAGGCAAGGGAACCTGCTACGAGGACGGCACCGCCGAGGTGACTGACTCAAAGCGGGATCGCATGAAGAACGTCAACGGGATCAAATACAAGGCAAAGACGTTGACGCGCGTACTCCGGTACGTGCGTGCCAACGGCATGCCTCGTACGCAGATCATCAGCGCCCAGCAGGCCGGCAACGTCTACACGGCGCCCCACGGCATGACGCTGTGGACGTCCTACATCAACATCCACGGCCAGGAGGTCTGGCACCAGAAGTACTACCCGGCAGGCTACAAGTTCTACAAGGGTCCCGACGGCTGGTTCCATGATCCGAAGTGCAACAACAAGGTCAAGATCCCACCGACCAAGAAGACCATCCCCGGCAAGAAGAAGCTCTACGGCGAGTTCAAGATCGTCAAGCGCTTCAAGTTCTGGGGTACCGCCTGGGCGCAAGCTCACGGCACAGCCAAGGCCAAGGTCAAGTCCTGGAGCAACGGCTACCTCGTCGATGAGGACGGCAACTACGTCCGAGACGAGAATGGTCACGTCCAGCGCACGTGTCACGCTCTTGCCGAGGCGGAGGGTGTCGCCGAGTTCTTCGCTCGCGCCAAAGCGAAGGTGAGGGGCAAGGTCTATGCATCGGTCGAAGCAGCACTTTCCGCCGTGGCGGAGGGGGCCCAGGCCGAGCTGAACGGCAAGCTGGAGGGTGAGGTCAAGGGTGATGTCGAAGGCTACGTTCGGGCTTCTGCTCGCGGCAACGCCTACGTCAACCTGGTCGTCAAGACAATCTGCGAGGACACAGTTCAGGAGTCGAACCCCAAGCCGATTCTCGTCGAGATCAGCACGATCAACGACGTTCTGGTCAACAACACCAGGACGAACACTGTCAACGGTAGCGTTGCCCCGGGTCACGCCGGTTCGCTGTTCTGCACGGCTCGCAATGGGGGAACCATCACCCAGGGCAAGCAGCAGACGGTCAGCGGCAACTTCTCGGTTCAGCACACCTACCTGGCGCCTTCAGAGGTGCCGGGTGCCAACAGCCAGTACGGAATCGCCGCAGGGCGAGACCGAGTGGACTGCACGCTGACGCAGGACGATGGCCGGACCGCCATGATCTCGACCAACCAGTTCGAGATCCGGCCCGCTCCGGTGGACCCCATGTAGTAGTTGATGTCCGCGGTGGCACACGGTTCTAGCAGCCAGCTAGAAGACCGTGTGCCCCGCGCACAACAACCTTAAAGACACGATGACTATCTAGTTTGCATTCAATAAAAATACTCACTGCGAGACGTATTTTTTACTAACTTAGTAATTTCATAAAGGAGATTCCTATGAAAAAATTTGCCCCACTTGCTGCGTTAGCTCTATTGCCAGCTTTTAGCGTTCTGTTTACCGCTCCGGTATTTGCAGATAGCCCAGGCCAGCTTTCGAACGGCGCTAGCAACTACAAAGTTCGTAACGTTACCACAAATGGTACATACGCACAAAACATTACTGCTACTTGTGGCGATACTGTAAAGTACAGTATTACGCTAAGTAACAGCGACTTCGGTTTGCTGCGTGACCTTACCGTAAAAGCGAATATGGCGAGCGGTGTTATTTCAGCATCTGCAACTAACGCAAACGACCAAACAACTGCTGTTTCTGGTACCGCCAAAGTGAACACTAGCAAGGGTTCATTGGTATACGTTCCAGGTTCAACTGTTCGTATTACCAGCGACAACTCAAACACTACTGCACTTGCTAACGGTATTGTTACTAGTGGCGTAAACGCTGGTAACCTAAACGGTTCTACTGCAATTTTTGTGCAGTTCCAAGCAACTGTTGACTGCCCAGAAACACCTGAAAACATCAAAGTGTGTGAATTAGATAGCAAAGATATCATCACTATTGGTGAAAAGGATTTCGACGCTACCAAGCACTCAAAAACTACCGAAGATTGTGCTACTAAGCCAGTTACTACCGTAACTGAGCTACCACAAACTGGTGCGAACGGCCTACTGGCTATCGCTACTGCAGTTATTGCTGCTGGTACTAGTTACTTTGTAGCTGCTCGCAAGAACCTACTTGGCTAAATAGAGACTGACCGCTCACAACTCATCTGTAGCGATCATGCTCAGCGAAATGAAATTACCCCTCTGTTAATGAGGGGTAATTTTCGTTGTGCTACACTGTATTTATTATGGCAAATAAGCAAAAGAAGAAGCGAAACAAGAAATACCAAGGCGCCGACGCCAAAGTTTCATCGCCACAAGTGCTTCGCGTTTCAGCCGAAGAACGGTCTGCGTTCAAAGAATGGTGGCTTACGTATGGACGGCTTGTTAAATTTACTGCAGCTGCCGCGGGAATTGTGTTTGCACTACTACTCGTTATTGTTGGCCTTATCGGCTTGTTCACTAGCTAAGGGCAAGCGGAAACCAAAGGTACTTCCCTGGCCTTCTTTCGACGAAAAGATCAAACGACCATCGTGCCCATCGATAACCATTTTTGCTAAGTACAAACCCACTCCGGTGCCATCCGGGCGTTGGGTGCGGGCATTGTCTGCCCGGAAGAACTTCGTAAACAATTTAGCCTGTTGTTTTGCTGGCACACCTATACCGTAATCGGTCACGGTAAGTTCAGCCACGTCTCTTTTTACGCTCAGTGCGATATCGATGTCAGAATCTGGGCGAGAATAGTACAGCGCATTATCTATAAAATTCATAATGACTTGGCGTATTTTTGCTTCGTCAGCTAACACCGCTATTGAATTATCGGTGCACGTAAAATTTAACCGCAACCCACGTGCTTCGGCAGTTGTATGCAAAGCCTTTACTTCTTGTGCCGCGATTTTAGCGAGATTTATGGTGCGTTTATCAATCATGAATTTACCAGTTTGCACACGCGATACGTTCAAAAATTCGTTAATTAAATGCACCATTCGTTCACTACTCGTGAATGCCTCACGGAGTAATTGCCGTTGCATTTTTGTGACACGACCGGCGTCACCTTCGAGTACCATGCTGATATAGCCTTTTATACTGGTGAGCGGCGTACGGAGCTGATGAGATGCCATGCTCACAAACTCTTCTTTGGCTGTATCGAGGCCGCGAAGCTGATCGTTAGATCGCTGCAGCTCTTCAGTTGCATCATCAATACGCTGCTGCAAATGAGCATTCAACTCTTTAACTGCCTCTAGTGAAACAGCGTTTTGAATTGCAATAGCTAGTTCGTGCTTAATATCAAAAATCATGCCAATATCGTAGGGAGAATACGAACCAGACAGTTTAGGGCCTAGAAAAACAAAGCCTAATATTTCATCGCCACGAATTAGTGGAAGCACTACATCAACCCGATAGCTTTTTAGCAAACGGCGAATTTCGGCTTCGCTATGCAAGTTATGTAAACGTATATAAGGATTACCGGTACGGTAAAAGTAAGCTTCGAGCATATGGCAATCACTAGCAGTAGGACGTAAATAGCCATGCGTACCGCTTGAAACATAATGGTTGTTCGGTTTGTATACAAAGAAAAAAGCCTGAGAGGCACCAGTAGCCGCTTGAATTTCAACCGAGACACGCTCTAATAGCTCACGTAGGGCTACCGATGAGGTAAGAATTGTAATCAACTTTATATGGAAGCTTGCCTGTACACGGCGGCGCTTGAGAGCCCACAACAAATAGCCGATGCTGCCCACCACCAACGAAAGATTAATTGCAATAAGCCAATCTATAGAGCTCACGTTTACATTTTATCCTAGCCGCGTGGATTTTCCTACGCCGCTAGCTTAAAATAGAAACATGACCAAAATTGCCATTATTGAAGACGACCCGACTATTAACCAAATGTACCGCATGAAATTCGAAGCAACCAGCTTTGAAGTGCAAATGGCGAGCGACGGCGAACAGGGCGTGGCGTTGGCTGAAGCATTCCGGCCAGACCTTATATTACTCGATATTCAAATGCCTAAAATGAATGGTTACGAAACTCTAAAAGCAATTCGTTCGCATAAATGGGGTAAGAGCATACCAGTTATTATCCTTACAAATTTAGGTGAAGAAGAAGCCCCGAAAGAACTACGTGCACTTGGTATTGAAAGCTACATTGTAAAAGCAGACTTAACCCCGAGCCAGGTGGTTGAACGCGCGAAAGAAACACTTAATTTGTAGCGGAATCGTTCGCAACTGCGCGAGCAGCCTGAATCACGTTCTCAAATAGCGATACAACAGTGAGTGGCCCCACACCACCCTTCTCTGGAGTAATTGTAATGTCGCGTCGTTCGCGTACATCTGGCGCAACGTCGCCAACAATCTTACCGTGCTCTGCAGTTGTTGCAGCATCTACGACTACCGCACCCGGCTGTACATTCACCGAAGTAATCAAAGATGGCACGCCAGCAGCAGATACGATAATTTG
>JALRDS010000054.1 GCA_023259925.1 Candidatus Saccharimonadia bacterium | reverse complement strand
GCTGCTTTACATTACGTAGGTTATCGAGCTTACTTACAACGAATTTATGCGCATGGCGAGTTGTATTGGTTTCGGCTCTTTTGGCGCGCTTTGAGAAGCTTTTAGAGTCAAATGAGATACGCTGAAATCGTTTCCAGCTTGTCTTTTTGTCTTCCGCCACCTAATTCGAAACCTTAACCGTTAATACTCGGGAGGAGTAGTCCGGCTAGAATAGATAATACAAAAATTACAGCTAGTACAATGGTTGCGTCAAACAAGCTCTTATCAAGACCACGGCGTGTTGTATATAGCTCCCCTGAACTTCCAAAACCTGCACCAAGGCTCGCCCCGCGTTGCTGCAAAAGTATACAAATAATCATTAATACCCCGGCACCGAGTGTCACAAACTGTAGAATCGCGTCAATTTGCATTATAGTTATGTCTCCTTCTGTAATCTCTCGTACCGAACTTCAGCGGCACTGCTTACTATATAGTTTATCAAACTTAATAAAATACCGGCTAACACTGAATGCCAAAATGTCATTTGTAACCCTGGCGTAATCAAGAATGAGATATACACCATAAGACCGTTAACAATAAACGTAAACAACCCAAGCGTCACCAAAATGGCTGGAAGGGATAAGATAATTACAATCGGACGTAGAATACTGTTCACTAAAGAAAAGATGAGACCGGCTAGTAAAAAGAGCGGGATACTGCCGTCGACCGCAGAATCGCTGTAACCATCGCCGAACAAGCGAATCGCCAACCAAAGACCAAACGAATTAAGCAACCATCGGATTACGAATACTAAGAATTGTCGTTTCATAAATAAAAAGATTGTTACAAGTATACCACGGTTACGCTAAGCTCGTAGACAACTTGCTGCTTAAGTTTTTGTAGCCTTTATCCGTTATTAAGATGTCATCTTCAATGCGAATACCTATTCCTTCTTCTGGAATATAAATACCCGGCTCAACTGTTACCACCATACCCGGTTGCAGCTGTGTAGCGCCACCTAAGCTATCGTGCACGTCAATACCTAACCCATGGCTAATCGCATGAGGGAAGTAAGTTCTGTACGTTTCATCATCATCTGTAGATTTCAATAACCCAACTTCTAGTAGTGCTTGCTTCATACGCCTATCTACAAGATTTGCATACTCTTCAACGAAAAGTCCCGGCGTGAGTAGTTGTATGATGTCGTAATGGGCAGCCTCGACCGCTGCGTGTACAGCAATTTGACGCTTACTAGGCGCCCCTTTCACATAGGTTCGTGTTATATCTGCAGCGTAGCCATCAACCCTAGCTCCCACATCCATAAGAACCAGCTTTTTTGCACGTAGCAGACTAGTATTGGCGTTATAGTGCAAGGTGCATGCATTCTTAGCGCTCGCAATAATTGGGTCGTACGCATGATTCCAGCCACCGTTACGCTTGAACATATAACTAAATTCCGCTTCGAGCTCATACTCGTACTTTGCTGAGTCAAGCTGCGCTTTAACTGTATTAAACCCATCAACCGTAAGATCTACCGCGTTTTGAATAGCCAAAATCTCAGGCGTTTGCTTTATTGCCCGTAGTTTTGCAATGTCTTTCTGGCAGTCTATCACCGACTCAAATGTTCGCTCGAGCATTTTTTTATTATGTGAAATGTTCGGGTTCATTGAAAAGTTGAATCTACTAGCATATGGTGGATGGTCGACTGTATACGCTACAGTGTGCTTTTTAGCCAGCTTTCTAAGTAGTGGTGTCGCTTCGTCTTTCGATATCACTTTTTTTATGCCGCTAGTCACAGTTGCTTGCTCAGCGGATAGCGAACCATCAAAAGTTTCATGTACCGCATCTATACGTGGACCCACAAGCCATTCATCACCATTGACCGTATCTAAGATAAGAAGCCAGTCAGGATGGTCTATACCAGTGAGATACCAAAAGTTAGCTTCTTGCTGAAAACGGTGTGCCATATCATTTTGACTTTGTTGCCCGCGATAGGCAGATAACACAATTACCCCGCCCCTTACAGAGTTAGCTACCGCACGTCGATTCTGCTCAAAGAATGTTGCTTGCATACGTACGTAAGATTATATCAAAACCCTCAGGAGCTTACTGCGCACCAGAATCATATATGGCTTGTATTTCAGATTGTTGCAGTGGCCTGTTATAAATTCGCATGTCGTCTAGCGAGCCTTGCATGCCAGCATTGTGCCCCGTGCCAATTCTGGCAAAGCCGTTGATAGTAGTTGGAAACGTGGCAGAACGCTGGCCAATAGGGTTACCATTTACATAGTTACGCATCGTGCCAGAACCCCACGTAAAGGCAATATGCGTCCATTGATTTACTGGAATATATGAGGCTGTGTTGTACGTTAAGTCTGTGCAACACGAGGAGCCTGAGCCGAATCTGAAATACGTGTTTGTATTACTATGCGGAAACACGGCGATCCAATCATTGAAGTTCACACTAGTTGAATTGTACGTTTGCCACACCCCCCAACCATTTTGCACTGTAGGGTTTACCCACACAGATATTGTCCCACTTGTTGGAGTGATGCTGTTCGTTTGATGAAGAATATAGCTGCTAATACCCGAGAAGCTATATGAATTATCTTTCTTTCCGTTCTGACCCGTAGCCGAAGAGACATTATATGTAGTACCGTCGTTACCACTGCCACTTAAATCAAAGCTACTGCCGTTCATGGGCCACCAGCCAACAAGCCCTAAACTAGGGCAACGGCCAGATTGAGGTTCTTTATTAGGACCATCAATGTAGTACACAACGCCGCTGGCTTTTGTGCTGCCAGCCTGCAAGCAAAACGACTGACCATCAGTACTACCTCCCCCAGCCACAGCCACACTCTCACCTGACTTAAAGGTACTAGGCACACCTTGTGGATACCCTGAGCCGAAGTTTTTAGCCTGTTCGATCGAAACTGCCGCTAACTTTAGTTCGGATTTTACAGAGTCACGAGCTAACCGTCCATTCCAATCACCATACGCAACAATCGTTATACCAGCTAAAATGCCAACCATAACTATAACAATGATTAGCTCAACTAAGGTAAAGCCGCTTTTTCTATTTGCTATATTTATACCCACTACCATTCTAGTATATTCTAGCTTTCGTCATAATCAAACTGCAAGATGCTATCTATCGCGAGCGGGTCTATAGACACTCTAGCTAACCTTGCGTGGCTGCGTATACTCGAGTACAGGTCGTATTAACTAAGCTGCCTCCACGCGAGCAATAGTGGTATCCACTCGTACCAGGTTGATATGATGCGGAGTATGTCGACGAGGTGTAACAAGTGCCACCACTTTCAGACCCGCCACTCGGGCAATAGTAGTACCCAGGTGAACCGCTATTATACGTTGCTGGGTACGATGACGTGGTGGTGGTTTGACATGATGTTCCACTTAGACTGCCGCCGTTCGGGCACTCATAACGAGCTGGGACTCTTTGACATGGTTGATTTACGGGGCAAACTGTAGTTGAGGGATAATAATCCGCGGGATATGATGAAGTGGTAGTGGTGGTACAAGTGCCACCGCTTTGCGTACCGCCATTCGGGCAGGAGTAAGAGCCTGATGTTCCACTCTGATACGAGGCAGGATAAGTAGAGCTGCTCGTGCATGTGCCGTTACTCGGCGTGCCTCCGCCCGAACAGTAGTAGTAGCCGTCTGAACCACTCTGGTAAGAAGCCGTATAGGTTTCGGTACAATTAGATCCACTCAAGGTTCCACCTTCAGGACAAGTATACGGAGCCGGGGTAGAAGCGGTTACTGTAGCTGACGTCGCGCTTCCCGATGCATTCGTAGCCGTTACATTGAAACGATATGTAGTTGAGCTACTAAGAGCCGATATTGTACACGGCGAGCTGTTGCAGCTAGCGGTAGTGGTTGGCGAAGATGTCCCATAGCGTACCGTGTAACTTGTAGCACCAGAAGCAGCCGGCCATGTCACCCGTATAGATGTACTCGATAACGCAGACGCTGAAGCTACAGGAGTGGCCGGCGGCGGTGTACAATTTCCATTTTGGACAGCGGAAGTATTAGTTGAGCGAATATAATGCTTAACGCTTGGCACTTCAGTGCTAGTTGCTTGCACGCAGTAACCTGAACCTTCACGAATATAATCGAGTTGAACTCCTTCACTCGGCTTTATAGTCGAAGGAAGTGAATTGGGGTACGAGTCTTTGAAATTTATTTCGTTTTGCAAGGCCGATACTACCATTTGAAGGTCAGACTTCACCTTCTTTTCTTCGATACCCTGACGGTAATTCCCCCACCCAACGGTAGTAATACCAGCTAATATGGCGATGACTGCTATAACAATCATTACTTCAATAAGAGTGAACGCTTTTTTCATGGCTGCTTGCCTGTTTAGATGTTTATTTTATTTTGCTCTAGCTTTCATAATAGCACTGCTAGCCATTAGGACAATACATGCTTTTGAATTTCTTGAGCAAGCTTTTTTCCCACTATTTGCTCGATCTCTACTAAAGACGCCTGCTTAACACCTTGTAAACTGCCGAATGTGCGTAGTAGTTTCTTTTGGGTAGCTGGACCTACGCCAGGAATATCCTGTAATTTACTTGCTGTTTGTGATTTGCGCTTCAGCGTATTATGGTAGCTAATAGCAAAACGATGCGATTCATCGCGAATTCTTTGAAACAGTTTTATAACGTCAGAATACGGACTCACACTCACTCCACCCCCTAAATTACGTGAGTGGCCACTCGCATTTCTCTGACCTAGGTGTAAATTCACTATTATATAGTCACCTTCCGTAAAGACGCCAACTCCTGGGACAGGGTTTTTCTGTAATAACTCGAGCGTTTTCAAAGAAATATTTGATGCCGTATTATGAATCACCATTTCTTCTTCACGCTTAGCAATACTCACTACTGGCACCGCTAACTCTCGTTCTGACAGCGCGCGAATCGCAGCACTCAACTGTCCTTTTCCGCCATCGATAAGTACTAATCCTGGCAACCCCCACGATTTAACATTCTTTTCAGAAAAACGCCGAAAGATTGTTTCGTACATGCTTGCTGTGTCATCATTTTGCTGCAACTTCACTTTGAACTTACGATACTCGGCTCGGTCGCTTACTCCATTCGTAAATACCACCATACTGGCAACTACATCTTTACCGCTTTGGTGAGAAATATCATAGCCTTCAATACGAGCCAAGCTAGTCTCTATTCCCAGAAGCATTTGTAAATCATTCAATGCCCTATCCTTAGAAATATCTAAGAATTCACGATCACCAAACATTACTCGCCGCTGCAACTCACGCATTGCTTGGTATTTATTCCTTAGCACTGCTGCCTGCTCGAATTCCTGCTGTTTGGCTGCATGTTTCATGGCTTGCTCAAGTTCACGCATCAACGCCACACGGTTGCCTTTGATATAACTAACAAGTTTACGTAAATTTTGTTTATACGACTCTGAGCCCTCACTCTTTTTCGGACTCAGCCCTAAATCTTCATCCAAGCGCGAGGTGCGACTGGCTGGAGGCTTTGTAAAATACGGGTAGATTGGTCGAAGATAGCGAATGGCTTTTTTAAGTGCATGGCCATTGTAGAATGGCCCAAAATACTCCGCTTTATCGTCTGCCGGGTTACGAGTGAAACTAACGTGCGGCCATTCGCTTTTCATATCAATTCGTACAAATAACTGACTTTTATCGTCGCGCAGTAGTATATTAAAGCGTGGTTTATAGCGCTTTACCATTTCGCTTTCGAGAAATAGTGCATCAATTTCACTTTCGGTTTCTACCCAATCAACGTCATGGATTTCTTTGACTAAGGCGAGTGTCTTAACATCAAAATTCCGCGAACTCTGAAAATACTGCCGTACTCGATTTTTCAGAACCGCAGCTTTTCCAACATAAATAATTTCATCATTCGATGACTTATGAAAATAGACACCGGGGCTACGCGGCAGAGTTTTCAGCTTATTCTCTAAGTTTGCATTCACTACGTACTAGTATAAAACACTAGTATCCCGCAAAGAAATCACGATGCACGCGCGCAGCACCTAATTGGCGAACATCCCTAGATACTGCATCTACCATAACTGGTGGACCTGATATATACACCGTGCGCTGATGAATATCTTTTGCATAACCTCGGATATCTTGTTGACTTAGTGGACCTTCGTGTATGATAACGCGTATGCCAGTCTCGTTTCCGCGCAATCGTATCGCATCTTCCTTATTACGTACTCCATAAATCAGCACAATATCACGTGTTTCATTTTGATCTGACAGCCATTCTAGCTGTGAAAGAAACGGGGTGATGCCAACTCCACCTGCAATCATTAGAAGCTTTTCAGATGAATCGCGCGGTAAGACAAAGTCACCCCAAATACCGCACACCCTTAACACCCTACCGACGGGTAGCTCTGCTAACCTATTTTTAAACGAACTGCCTGGCTGTGGATGTCGTGTAATGAGACGTATAGAGTCTGTGCCAGGGCGAGACGCAATCGTAAACATGCGTCGTATACCTCTTGCATCGATCTTCTTGTGCGGCACCTGTAGCTCCATGTATTGGCCAGCTTCAAATTTAAGCTCTCGATCCGTAGAAAAGACATACTCAACTTGATCACCCGGCAACTTCTTTCGAGATGTTAGCATAAGACGAAAACCACGTGTTTTTGTAAAAGCAGCACTCACTATATTCCCCACTACTAATGCAATCTCAGGTGTCATACTCACAGCTCCAATCGCTACTTGGCAATGAGCCAGTATCGCAACGCC
>JALRDS010000025.1 GCA_023259925.1 Candidatus Saccharimonadia bacterium | reverse complement strand
GCAAAGTCCTTAGCTGAAAAAAATGGCTTTGGACTGAGCGTGTCTAGCGAAGAGGGGAAAGGTTCCAAGTTCACAATCCAGATTCCACAGTAGTGGTATGATTGTAGTATGCTGCAATATCTCAACGCCTCGGCTGCATCGCTAAAAATTGAACAAATTGAGACCTTAAAACCTGGTGCATGGGTGCGTTCGGAGCGCCCGTCTGACGACGAGAAGATAGCGCTAATAAATTTGGGCGTTGATGAAAGCGTCCTCACCGACGCACTTGACCCTCATGAAGTACCGCGTGTAGAGCAAGATGAAGGTTGGACCTATTTTATTTCTCGCTTACCAGATACCGACGATGACTTTAACGATTACACTACGCCAATTTTATTCGCAATTAGTAGCGAATATATGGTAACGGTGAGTCGTGATTCACTCGGTAGATTATGGCAACCATTTATCGATGGCAGTGCTATTGCTACAGCGCAGCGCACTCGCATGTTTATGCTTATGATGGAAGCGATTTCACGACAATACCAGCGCCGTGTGGCCACTATCAACCGCCAAATGCGTGCTGCCACGAGCGACGTTCAGCGACTGCAGTCACGTGATATTGCAACCTTAACTGAGTATGAACGAAAATTAAATGACTATCTTGATGCGTTGATTCCCACCAATACTGCGACCGAAAAACTACTGAGTGGACGTATGCTGCAACTGAGTGAAGACGACCGCGATCTAGTGGAAGACCTTTCAATCGACTTCGAGCAACTGATTGCACGCTGTAAAAGTTTACTCCGTACTATTACCAACTTGCGTGATAGTTACCGTGCCGTTATGGACACACGACTAAACGAAACCATTCGATTACTCACCGTTATTACGTTGGCGCTTACTATTCCGACTATGATTGCCGGGCTATACGGCATGAACGTTGAGCTGCCTGGCGCAGTCGAGTCCTCACCGTATACGTTTTGGATAGTAATTGCTGTAAGCTTACTACTTGCTGGATCGCTCAGTTTATATTTCTTACGTAAGCGCTAGCCCTTGCATATATTGCTTTTTCATAAAACTTATGCTATAATATAATTATATGTCTGAACTAAAGGCAGTCATCGCTGATATCGTACCCGATATGTATTATGATTTACGGGAACGATTACGCCTGCCACTTAATACTAATGTGGCAAGCTCCAATCAATGCCATGTACTTACAAAAGGGCTTAGCACTGCACTTTCACACCGGGGGATTGAGCATCGTCGTGAATATCACGAAACGCCAGACGATGACCCATTTCACTTTGTAATTGCGCACACGCCACGTGACTCTGATCCGTCTGATTCCGACCTTATTACCGACTTAAACCCGTGGCAGTTTCTTCCATCTGCATCGGTATATCACAGTTACATTCATGCGCCACGCCACGAACTAATGCAACGCTTAGCAGATGCAGGGGCGCCAGACTATTTTATAGCCCTGCGCGGTCTTGAGACTATTGTGCATGCTCATACCGACATGCCCACCTCGCATCGCGCTAAGTAGACGGTCGCCTGGTGAAAAAGTTTTCACTGTTTTCGTAAGCTACAAGCTTCATAGTGGTAGGTAAGATAAGCATTACCTAAGGAGCAACTTATGAAAACAACTACAACTCAAACGTCTCTTCCACAAACGACCCCGGCGCATCTACGCACATTTTGTGAAGTATTTGCATGTTCGGTAACATATCAGGGCTCGCGAAGTTCGGTGTTTGTTGCCAAGAGTAACCGGCCGATACCGCTGTTTCAAGCAGCGCCTCAGTTGGGGCGTCGCTAAGAAGTAACGTGAAATGAATAAAACTTTCAAGCTCACCAGCTCGGTAGACGCGAAAATACCCATGGCCTTGCACTGTGAATTCGGTTTGAATTCCAGTTTGCTCGAAGCACGTTTGTTGGGCCGTACGGCGTGCGTCAGTTTCGGCGACCGGCTGGGCCTGCATAAACCCAGTCAGTCCGAGCAACGGTTGAGTTTGGCGTTTATAGAGTAGCCAGTTATCGGTTCCGATGTTTCTGACTGCGAGCAGAAGGATCGAATAAGCTCTATCGAGTAGGCGACTCTCTTTTTTGAGAGCACCTTTCCCAACTCTTCGGCCTTTCATCGTTAAACTATAATGGCCATCATCCTGTTTTTGTACTAGTCCAGCGTTCATCACTTTTTTTAAATGGTAGGTGAAGGCTTTATTTTCCATGCCGTCAGGCTTTAGGTCGCTAAACCGAAGGCTTTCGGCAAACGCTAGATCGTATACGATAGATTTTTGAATATGATGGTCAAGCACATGTTTACTATAGCACCCACATAGCAGATCTTATATATTGAAATATATAAATATATCTATATAATACTATTCATGAACCAAACCGCAATTGTATTCAAAAGCTTAGCCGACGAAACCAGGCTTTCTATTGTGCGAAAACTTGCTCGTGATGGCTGCGAAGTGAACAGCCACGATATTGTAAACGACTGCTCTGTAGCGTTGTCATTGTCGCAGCCAACTATGAGTCACCATTTTCAAAAATTAGTTGCAGCCGGTGTATTAC
>JALRDS010000023.1 GCA_023259925.1 Candidatus Saccharimonadia bacterium | reverse complement strand
GTAGGTCAATACTTCATCCAGGTCGTCGCTCACGAAGACGAAATCGCTCAGTGGAACTTTTGAAAACTCCTTCTGTTGCATTTCATCTAAAAAGTCAAGGAGCGTGTCGTAGAAACCGCCATAGTTAAAAAGGGCGATCGGCTTATCGTACAACTTATTTACCTTACCGCCGATTATTTCACCTATCTCCTCGAATGTCCCATAGCCACCAGGCAACATAATGAATGCGTCCGACTCTAAAACAATACGACGCTTTCGGTCACTCATTGTTTCTTCTAGGTACGCATGATCGAGGCCGTCAAAGGCGACGTATCCTGTCGTAACCGCCATTAAATCTTTCGCCATAACTCCGGTCAGGTTATCACCGCCGGCACCTTTATATGCACTGGCCAGTTCGGACATCATGCCATAGTCCGTACCGCCATATACAATCCCGATATCGTCATTCGCGAGACGCTCGGCTATATTTTTTGTTAAATTGATATATTCTTGGCCAACGGACAGTGATGATGTGAGTGTTATACCTATTCGCATGCATTTATCATAGCAAACAAAAACACCTTACGAGAGGGTGCTTATGCTTGGCTGGGGCTAGTGGATGTGTTTCGAACTAACGATGACGCTATTCTAGAGGAAATATTTTAACATAATCAGCTTATGTTTGTGTCAAGGCATAAACAATAGTATACTTTTAGTAGCCGCTTTACGTGCATTAGCGGGTGTTGAAGTGAGAGTCCGTTCCGGTTCGCCGGCACCAAGACGTAAGATCGATCGCCATGGAAGCACGCATGGTTAGGTGGAAAGGACGTTTCTTCTCACACCCCCAAAGCTGAATTCTAGAGTTCAGTGGAGGGGGTCCTTTCCTTTAGACTTAAAATAGAGACTCACAATGAGTCTCTATTTTCATAATGCTCATGCTTGGCTGGGGCTAGTGGATGTGTTTCAGGAATGCCTAGAAAGCATTCATGCACTTGGCGGTTTCCAAGTCGAGTTCGTTTAGTGAGTTTGTTTCGGACCTTTTGTTAAATTCAGCCAGAATTTGATCACAGTTATTGTGATGCTTATCTATATAAATAAATATAGCAGCACTCAGGCAAATAAGAACTACGAGACTTAATACTATCGTAAGGTTTCTTTTATTTGCTTTTTTCATGTTTATAGAATATCAAAAAATGACGATTGCTCGCCATTTTAACCATGAACATTTTGGCTGGGGTGGAGGGATTCGAACCCCCGAATGCATGGACCAAAACCATGTGCCTTACCACTTGGCGACACCCCAATAAACGGTAAATAACCGTAGAGTATTGTATCACACCTGTAATGAGTAAATAAAGCGCCGCTCAACTGGGCAAATGAGCGGCGCATAAGTGGTGCTTGTGTTGTTACGAAATGCGCACGAGTGTAAGCTGGCTTGGCTGGAGCTTGTTCCCCCACTCGATAGTTTCTTTAATTTTGCGACCGAGTAAAGTTTTTCCGAGCGGGCTGTTTGCCGAAATGCGTCCATCTGATGGATTGGCTTCAATACTATCTACCAGCTGATACTGCAAAATTCTACCATTGGCATCGATGAGTTCAACGACCGAACCAATCGCGACCTTAATGGCATCACGCTTGCGTGGGAATAGTTGAGCATTCGCTAGGTAGCTTTGCTTGTCTGCTAGCATAGTTTCAACTGTTTCTAATTCTGCTAGCTTTTCAATTCGCGTTAAACGTTGGTCGTGGCCATCGGTTTTATCGAGGTCTCGTAGCTCTGCAATCATCTGCTTCTGCTGGCGTTCCAGCTTAGCTGCTGCCTTTTTTAATTCTTTCATGCCTTTTTTACTGAGTAGGATGGTGGATTGCTTTGTCTCTACTGTCTGCATAATGTCCTCCTGTTTTTTAGATTTTCATACAATGAATTGTCATCGTATGGCTTCACTATACTGCTCGATTCTGAAAAAAATCTGAAAAAATAAAAAAACTAACGGTTTTTTCGTACTTGAGGCAAGGTGACTGTAAATGTAGTGATTTCACCAGGGGTGCTAGTGGCGGTAACCGTGCCGTCATGAAGGGTTGTAATTTTACGAGCGAGAGAAAGTCCAAGGCCGTATCCATCGCTATGCTGACTACTTCTTGAACTTTCGCCGCGGTAAAATCTGTCAAAGATCTTATCGAGTGACTCTTTATCAATCCCTTCGCCTTCATTGCTAATGTGTACCTTGCAGGTCCGGCCATTGGCACTGGCGGCAATTTTAATCACAGAGCCAACCGGGCTATAGTTAATGGAATTCTCGAGCAGTATTTTAAACAAATCAACTATCATCGATTCGTTACCGTCAACATAAAACGGTTTCGTAAGTTGTGATTGCTGTATGCGCGTTGCGGGTATGTGTAAACTTTTGATTGCTGAAGTAATAGCCGCATGTATATCAATGCGATTGGTCTGAATATCTGCGCTGTAGTCTAAACGAGACAACTGGAGGAGTGATTGTGATAATTGGGCGAGTTTATCAACTTCTTCTAAATTACTCTCTAGTACTTCACGATATTCTTGTTTCGACGAAGACTTGTCGCGTAGTAGAACTTGAATTTCTGATTTCATGACAGCGAGCGGTGTGCGAAGTTCATGGCTGGCGTCTGAGGTGAAGCGTGACTGCGCTTCGTGAGCTTCTTCTATCGGCCGAATGGTACGGCGAGCAAGCAGATATGAGCCGACGCCGCCGATACTTATGACTGCAATGTTCATGTAGACCAGCCCAATAAAAATACTCGTTTTTGCTTCTTTAGTTTGGTTCATACGAAGGTCGGTGAGCGTGAGTGGCCCTGGGAGTGTAATTGTTTGGCTTTCGCCTTCCAGTCGAACCTGCAACCGTTCGAGTCGGCTACTAATCTCAGACGTTGATAGCTCATAAATAATAAAACTAAATAATAAAGAGATGACTACGAGGATAAGAAGGTACCAGCCTGTAAGTTTAAGTGTTGCAGATGTAAACATTTGCCTCATTTTTTCTTGCTATCCTCAATCTTATAGCCAAAGCCACGAACGGTTTTAATCAAGCCTTTGCCGAATGGCTTATCAATTTTAGCCCTAAGATACTTGATGTAGACCTCAATCGTGTTCGGCAGAATGTCAGCGTCATAATCCCACACATGCTGCATAATGCTATCTTTGGAAAGCGGTCGGTTTTTGTTACGTAGTAGGTATTCAAGTAGGCCAAATTCCTTACTGGTTAGTCGTATCTCGGTCTTGCCACGTTTTACTTTGCGGTTGGCTGTATCGAGTTCTAGATCGTCGGCATCTAATACGGTTGGTTTCACCTCATTCGGACGACGTAACAGGGCGCGCACACGTGCTAGTAGCTCTTCAACAGAAAACGGCTTTACTAGGTAATCATCTGCTCCACTATCGAGCCCAAATGTTTTATCCTCAACCCTTCCAAGGGCCGTAAGTAGTAATACAGGAGTTTTAATCTGCTTTTCGCGAAGAGCCTTCACGATGTCGATACCATCATGGTCACCAGGAAGCATGCGATCGATAATCATTATGTCGTACGGCTCAGTTGTTGCCATGGCATAGCCATCATCGCCGTCATAGGACACATCAACGGCGTAGTGTTCTTGCTCAAGCGCTTTTTTGAGAGCTCGAGCTATCTTATGTTCGTCTTCAACAACTAGTACTCGCATATGCAGCTCTTACTAGTATACGCCTAATCTAGTTTGATGGGTATTTACTAGACCATTCATGCATTTGATCAAGGATTGGCAATAGGTCTCTGCCCTTTTGTGTGAGTTCGTACTCGCAACGCGAAGCAGTGGTGGGTCGCTTGCTAATAATACCTTCATCTTCGAGCTTTACTAGTCGGGCGGATAATGTGCGAGGGTTTATATCACCAGTCATATCTTGCAGTTGGCAAAAACGAACAGTTGGTTCGGTTAAGAAGAATCGCAGTAGTCGCGGTGTCCATTTATCACCAATTATTCGAGTTGCAGCATCAACTGACCCAACCATACTTTTCATATTTAATACTATACATTCTCTAGTGTGTTTCGTCAAAGCGGCCTATTGGTCGCGTATACTGTAGTATATGAGCGTTCGATTAAAGATACATAGGTTCGATACAAAAGTAACCGCATGGATTAAGCACTTTTTCGGACAGAATGCTCGTGTCATGTTTTTATTTTTTACTCATATGGGAGACCCCCTGACAATTGCTGCAATTGTTGCCGGACTAGGATTCGTTTGGGTACAAACAGCTGAAAGCCGTTATGGCATTGCTGCGACAGGCATATTAATTACTGTGGCGCTAGGTGCTGGCCTGAAGATGCTAGTTGAGCGTGCGCGGCCTGAGAACGAGTACTCAGCTACACTTGCAACATTTAGTTTTCCGAGCGGCCATTCAAACGGTTCGGCTGTTACGTTTGGCATTCTCGCTATTTTACTCTGGCCGCTGCTGTCAAATGGCTTACAGTTTTTATTAGTAGGGCTGCTAGCCGTAGCGTTACCGCTACTGATTGGAGTGTCGCGCGTATATCTCGGTGCTCATTATCCGAGCGATGTAGTGGCGGGTTGGCTGCTGGGTGTTGTTGGCGTATGCGTGGCCGCCGCACTTATGTAACTCCTACATAATGTAGATAGCATTAAATTGATTAGATAGGTGGTATAATCACCATATGAAAGTAACTATCGAAGCGAGCACTCGCACATTCGTACGATTTTGGTTAGTACCAGTTGGATTAGTCGTGGCAGCGTATGCCATATACAGTGCAAAAACAGCTCTTATTATTATTGGCACAGCACTATTTCTTGCATTAGCACTCAATTCTCCTGTAACAAAGCTAGCATCTCGCTTGCCTGGAAATAGCCGTGGTTTATCAACCGCAATCGCCTATGTAGTAGTGGTGTTGTTTTTGGGCGCATTTGTATTCTTAGCGGTGCCGCCAATCGTGCAGCAAACTGCTAAAACCGTTGATGTACTGCCAGAGTTCATCGAATCTGCTAAAACACAGTGGGACGGTGCAAGGCACTTTATTGACGAATATAACTTGCAGCCGCAAATGGATAGTGCAATTGCGTCGCTACAAAGTAGCTCTGCTAGGTGGGCATCGAGCGTTGGATCTAATGTGATTTCTGGCATTGGTTCCGTGCTCGGCTTTATAACAGCGGCTATCTTGGTGTTGGTGCTTTCATTCTTGATGCTGATTGAGGGTCCATCGCTCATGCGCAGGCTTTGGGACTTGTATACGGATACCGATAAGCGCGACTTGCACCATAGCATTGTGCACCGTATGAACGCAGTGGTGTCTGGTTATATCACAGGTCAACTTACTGTATCTGGAATTGGAGCCATTGCAGCAGGATTAGTAATATTTATATTTAGCCTACTCTTCTTTAACCTACCGAGTAACCTAGCTATTCCAGCAGCAGCAATCACTTTCATTTTGTCGCTTATTCCAATGTTTGGTGCAACGATTGGTGGGGTGCTGATTACTGCGCTGCTGGCGTTGAATGATCTGGGAGCGGCTATTGCGTATGTCGTGTTCTTCGTTATTTATCAGCAGATTGAAAATAACTATATATCTCCTACAATCCAATCAAAACGACTCGAGCTGTCTGCGCTCACAATTTTGGCATCGGTAACCATTGGAGTGTACTTATTCGGCATAGCCGGTGGTATTATATCTATTCCTATTGCAGGCTGTATTAAAGTGCTTTTCGATAGCTATATGGAGCGAGCCAGTAAAGAGCGAACGCGATCAGAGCATCGTATCGCCAAGCTAGCACGTGCTGTTAAAAAAGAAGCCTCGTAGGGCTTCTTTTAACTATTGAGTATTTACGCGTAGTGCCAGGATGTACCGTGTGCGGTGTCGCTCAGCAGTATGCCTTGCTCAAGAAGCTCATCTCGCAGAGCATCAGACAGCTGCCAGTCTTTATTTTCTCGAGCTCTGGTTCTACGAATAAGGAGTTGCTTTACTTCATCGCTGATATCTGGAGTTGATTCGGTTAGGTCTATACCGAGTAATTCGTTAATAGCTGAGAGTAGCTCTACGAGGTAATGACGATGAATGGCAGTAGCTGGCAGCGCTAGAACATCGGTAAAAGCTTCATCGATTATAGCCAAGGCTGCTGGGGTATTGAGGTCATTGGTTAGCGCTTGCTTGATGGCACTTGGTGTTGCGAGTAAAAAGCCATCTTTTTCATTATCGTTAGTGATTGTGTCGTGTGTTTGATGGCGCAGTGCAGCCACGCGACGCCAGTTAGCAAGGCGATTATTAGCGGATTCTAATATGCTCCAATCGAAATTACCTTCAGTGCGATAATGCTTAGACAGCGCAAGAAGCTTAAAGGCTTCATACGGTATGCCGCGCTTAGCAATATCGTCTAACGTAATAATATTACCGAGTGATTTAGATATTTTAGTGCCTGCTATTTTTATATGATTGTTGTGTAGCCAGGTGTGGGCGAACTCAACGTCATGCACGCCTTCAGACTGGGCAATTTCATTAGTGTGATGTACAGGGATATGATCAATACCACCCGTGTGGATGTCAATTTGCTCACCAAGCGTTTCTTTTGCAATAACTGAACACTCGAGGTGCCATCCAGGGAACCCAACTCCCCATGGGCTCTCCCACTCCATGTCTCTCTTGCTCCCACGTGGACTCAGTTTCCAAATTGCAAAGTCGGTAGCTAGTTGTTTACCACTTACGGCTACACGTTTACCAGCTTTTAGCCCAGCTATATCGAGCTTCGCAAGCTTGCCATAGTCATCTAATTTTGAGGTATCGAAGTAGAGTCCTTCATCTTCAATAAAATATGTGAGGCCCTTTTTTTCGAGTGTTTTGGCAAACTCAATCTGTTCAGTAATGTAATCTGTTGCTGCAACTAAATGAGTAGGTTTCTTCAGCTTTAGAAGAGTATATGCTTCATGGTTGGCGATTTCAGTATATTTTCTAGCAATGTCCCAGGCAGTCACTCCTTCTGCTGAAGCTCCTTTCTGCATCTTATCTTCACCGCTGTCATCATCGCTCGTTAGATGGCCGACATCTGTGATATTCTGTGTTCGTTCAACCTCATACCCTTCTGCTTCCAAAGTACGTACGAGTACGTCCCAGTAAATGTAGCCAAGCCAGTTGCCGATGTGCGGCTGAGAATACACAGTTAGTCCAC
>JALRDS010000001.1 GCA_023259925.1 Candidatus Saccharimonadia bacterium | reverse complement strand
ACGAGCGTTTTCACGTCATATTATAGGGGTAGCTTCTGAGCAAAAAAAGTGTACAGAAGCAAAAAACGAACAAAAACAAACAATCGAACAAAAAACTCCACATAAAACGACCGTTCCTCGCAGGCGGTCGTTTTTTTATGTTAATACACTCCGAATAATCAACATTCAAATAAAAAAACCCGGCTATTAATAGTCGGGTAGATTCAATACTGGTGGAGCTGGCGGGTACTGCCCCCGCGTCCAAACGGTAACCTACTACTCATCTACAGGCATAGTCTATTCCATATGTTATAACGCCAAAATCAGTCTAAAGAATAAGACAAACCATAACTGACTCAGCGCGCAGAAAAAGGTCCACACGTACAGCTGCTTCCCTACACGCGTGCAAGTGACATATATATGACACCACGAAACCGCTCTATGTCACCTGAGCGACGTGATGGCCTAAATAAGTTAGGCTGTTGCAAGAGCAAGCTGTGGAGCAGCAATTGCTGACTTCACGCTAGCCCATGCTTTTGCAATTGGGTTTGCAATTAAAATACAGATTACGTCTGTGGTCGACCTGCAAAGTAGTATGTTAATGTCCGTCTGTCGAAAGCTATATCAGCCCCCTACCTCTGTTTATTGTAGCATTATTTACAGTGAACTGCAAGTATGCTACCGTAAGCATAATGAGCAACGCAGGTAAGGTCGCAACAGTAGCTACTGCCGCACCTATCGGTTACGATGGTACGCCAGTTGATGTTGAATGCGACATGAAAGCTGGGCTCCCAAGTTTACAGATTGTCGGTATGGGCTCTAAAGCAATCGACGAAGCCAAAGAGCGCGTACGTAGCGCGATAAGTAATTCGCATCTAGACTTCCCTGCAAAAAAATTTATCATCAACCTTGCACCAGCTGAGTTACCAAAAGACGGCAGTCATTACGACGTCGCGATAGCCGTAGCAATACTCATATCCAGTGGGCAGCTACTCCAACAAAACATCACAAGTTGCATGTTTGCCGGCGAACTAGGACTCGATGGGCGCCTGCGCCCAGTTGGAGGCATCATATCAATCGCCGAAGTCGCCCGGGATAGTGGTTACACTACCCTGTTGTTACCGAAAGATAATGCCCCACAGGCAAGCTTAGTAGCGGGCATTGAAATTATTCCAATCAATACAATCACTGAGTTATTCTTGCATTTAAAAGGCGAGAAAATACAAGGGGCTTATCGTTCGCAGCCACTTACATTACCTAATGATGAGTTAAACACATCAGCCACCCCTGTACTAGACGATATTTTAGGACAGGAGCAGGCGAAACGAGCGCTCATTATTGCAGCCGCAGGACACCACAATATTCTACTAACAGGCTCCCCTGGCGCCGGCAAGACAATGCTTGCCCGTGTACTCCCCGGCCTTTTGCCTGCGCTTACCTCAGACGAGAGGGTCGCCGTAACAAAACTCCATAGTCTCGGTGGTGTCAGTATTGCCTCAGCTGTATCTACCAGACCATTCCGCTCACCACACCATACTTCGAGCCGTATATCGCTTGTTGGAGGCGGTAACCCACCAAAACCAGGCGACATCAGCCTCGCCCACCATGGCGTACTATTTTTAGATGAAATACCCGAATACCCGAGAGCTACCCTGGAGGCATTGCGACAACCTCTAGAAGATCGAGCCATATCGATTGCTCGAGCGAATGGCCATGCCACCTACCCCGCTGACTTTATGCTTGTTGCAACAATGAACCCATGCCCCTGTGGATATTACGGCGATAACAAGAAAGAGTGTACTTGCACATCGAATCAAATTCTCAAGTATCAGCAGCGGCTAAGCGGACCATTGCTCGATCGCATTGACTTAGTAATTAATGTAAAGCGCATTGAAAATAATGAACTAACGAGCCATAAAGCACAGTCAACAACTGCTCACATAGCAGCTCGAGATTCTATCGCTAACGCACAGTCACGGCAAATCAACAGATACAAAAGTAGTAACTATCGCAACATTTATAACAGTTCGCTGGCATCCAAAGACATTGCCACGCTCATTCCACTAGAAACTGCCGTAAGGCAGTTACTCGCCCAGGCTACAGACCGACTCAACCTCTCAGCTCGTGGGTATTTCAAAGTTATTAAAGTGGCAAGAACTATTGCCGATCTTGATAACAGTACGGATGTCCAACCCGCTCACGTGGCCGAAGCGCTGCAGTATCGGCTCATTTTATAGACAAAGAGCCACCTCTTGAATAACTGAGGTAGATTATGGTATAGTTGATAGCGAGTTAAACGCTCTTAAGAAAACATGCGATTAGATCGAAGGGAGATCTCAACATAGCCAATCAACAAGTACGGATCAACCAAGCCATTCGCGCCAACGAACTGCGCGTTATCGGGTCAAGCGGGGAACAACTCGGTGTCCTCCCCCGAAACGAAGCTCTGAGGCTCGCCGAAGAAGCTGGTGTGGACCTCGTTGAAATCTCACCGAATGCCAATCCACCGGTAGCTAAAATCATCGATTGGGGTAAATACCAGTACCAAAAGATGAAAGAACAGCAGAAGAATCGTGCCAAAAGTAAGCAAAGCGAACTAAAGCAAATGCGATTCGGCCTAAAGATCGGCTCAGGCGACCTAGAGATAAAGCTACGAAAAATACGTGCTTTTCTTGCCGAAGGTCACAAAGTACGTATCCAAATTTTCTACCGTGGCCGCGAAATGGCGCACAAAGAACTTGGCTACGATATGATTAACAAAATTATCGCATTGTTAGAGGACGACGCTGTTGTAGAACAGAAGCCAATGATGGCTGGTCGTAATTTGAGCATTACAATAAGGAGTAAATAACGTGCCAAAACTCAAGACCCACAAAGGTACTGCCAAGCGAGTTAAACTAACCGCTAAAGGCAAAATTACCCGACTGCGTGCATCGGGCGGCCACTTGCTTGCCAAGAAGTCGAAAAGCCGCAAACGAGCTATCAACACTACCGGTATTGTAACTGGTAAGATGGCTAAAAACGTTAAACGATCGTTAGGAGTCTAATACTATGCGAGTAAAACGAGGCGTCCCAGCACGCGCGAAGCACAAAAAGATACTTAAAGCCGCTAAAGGCATGCAGCACAACCGAACTCGCAGCTTTAAGCTAGCGAAGCAAGGTGTGATTCGCGCCCTGCAATATGCATACCGCGACCGACGGAACAAAAAACGCGACCTACGTTCATTATGGATTACCCGTATCAACGCAGCCGCACGCCTAAACGGTAGCACCTACGGCCAGCTTATTAGCGGGCTTAAGAAAGCCAACGTTGAGCTTGATCGCAAAGTTCTTGCCGAGCTCGCAGTTAAAGAACCTAAAGCTTTTGCTGCGGTAGTTAAGTCTACTAAGTAGATTCTCTAGATCTTTACTCAAAAACACCCTGGCAATCCGGGGTGTTTTTATATACATAAGAATTCAATAATGAATGTTTAATGTGCCTTAATAATCTATACAGTAACTACCGAGGTGCAGCCTAGCGATAAGCCGGGTTCTGTCTAGAAACGTATGTTTCCGAGATGGTCATCTATCTAGTATGTCTGTTGCCAGACACATCAAGCGGTTATCGAGCTACAGGCGGACTACCTCTTAATGTAACTCTCCTTGCAGCAGGCGGGGTTTACCTCCCTGACATGTCACCATGCCAGACTGTGAGCTCTTACCTCACTCGTTTCGCCCTTACCAAGCCGGAGCCTGGCGGTATAGTTTCTGTGGCACTTTCCCTAAGCTTTCGCCCGGTCGCCGTTAGCGACCGCCCTGTCCTATGCTGCCCGGACTTTCCTCTCGTAACTGAAAAGTTACCAGCGACCATCTGCTAGGCTGCAGTTTCTTATTATACCGCATCTTCCTTCTCTTGAGCTTCATGTGCGTTGAGGATTTTATTCACCATACCATCTGCTAATTGATTAAACTCACGCTTCACATGTCGAAAACTAACGTGATCGAACTCTTTCACTAGCTGATTAATACGTTCGTGAATTGGCCACAACTCGCGGTTTTTGATTGTGTAAATACCATTCAGTTGATTAACCACCAACAAACTATCGATGCGGAAATCGACATTTCGAACCCCCATCTCTATCGCCTTTTCTAATCCTAATCGCACACCGTGGTACTCGGCCTGATTATTCGTTGTGACCCCCAGGTACGTTCCACCCTGATGTATCACCTCTTCGCTCGGCGACATAATAACGTAGCCACTAGCGCTCGGCCCCGGATTACCTCGTGATCCACCGTCAGAATATATAATAATATTATTAATACTTACCGATGTAATTCCGTCAACAGGTACATCATTAGGCGCATTCTTCTCTATTGAAACTATCTGTTGTTGTGATATTCCTAACAGCAATTTCGCTGATTCGGTAAGCTCGTCTTGCCCTTTGTCAGCTAAGCGCATCCAAGCATACTGATTATAATTCTCACTTAGGGAGATTTTTGCACCTGTTTTAGCCACGTTCGCGATGTACAAAATAAATGTATATTGAATATCACGGTCATCATGGTCAATGTATGTCAGTACATCGTTTAGCTGCATCGAATGAACCGTAATCCCGGCATCATCTTTTAAGTATCGCGTCAGCGCTTCCTCTGGCTGCTCACCGTAGCCAAGCTTACCACCTGGTAGCTCAAACTTACCCAAAATCGATGCTCGTCCGTTAGCACGCTTTAATAGTAGAGTTTTTTGGTTTTCTCGGATAATTGCCCGGACAGATATTAGTTGTTTCATTACCCCTAGTATACTGTATATGTTTGGTCGGGGTTACTGGACTTGAACCAGCGACCTCACCACCCCCAGCGGTGCGCGCTACCAACTGCGCCAAACCCCGATAGCCTCAGGTAGTACCCAGAGGACGCGGCGCTTGATATATCCCCGCGTAAGTGCAAGGTGGGACGACCTCATAGCAAGGCCACAGCCTCGCAGAATGTTGGTATCCCTATCAAATGACGTTAGGAAATCATATACGCCGCGTCCACAAGCTACTATAGCTACTTATGTCCACTACTCTTAGTATACACCCGCCAAGAAGACCGGTTCAACCATATGAATGATGTGTTTTATATCCCAAACAAGGCCGAAAACAGCTCAATAATCGCCGAACGAGCCTCAAAAATGAATACACCCAACACAGGGCTAGCAACTAGCACGACTGCGAATATTAGAATAAGTCCGTAGCGCTCTATCGCCTCCATGCCTCGTCGCACAAACTCAGGCGCCAAGGCATAGATTACTCGAGAACCATCAAGCGGCGGAATCGGAATCATGTTGAAAATGAAGAACCCTAAGTTTACATACACACCTATAAGTAAAGCCTGTGCAGCGAAAGTATCCGTGCTAGGCATTAACAATGCATAGCTCCCAAACAGCACGAAGGCGATAATTAGGTTAATCAACGGACCAGCCACGGCTACAAGCGCAGCTCCCCATTCATCATATTTTAGCCGAGCTGGATTAAATGGCACCGGCTTGGCTCCACCGAAGATTGGAGCTCCAGTCACTGCCAGAATTAGCGGGAGGAGAATCGTTAAAAACGGGTCAATATGCTTGACCGGGTTTAGTGTTAGGCGCCCTTCTCTCTCGGCAGTGTCATCACCTAGCCAAAAGGCCATAAACCCGTGCATTGCTTCGTGCAATGTCATGCTAAATAAAATAACCACAAGTACAACCAGAATGTACGTAATATTCAGTTCCATTCCTATCATTATAGCTGGAAACAATGAATTTGGCACCCTTGTAGCCGTAGTTAATAGCTAGTCTATAGCCCCTATCTTAGTCTTGACTTGAGAAGGGTTTTTCGCTACAATTAATCGCAGTTTGCTAAATAACTTTAAGGAGTAAAGAAATGGCAGCCCGCTGCGAACTTACCGGCAAAGGTAAACAATTCGGCCACAACGTGAGCTTTTCTTTGCGCCGCACCAAGCGTGTTTTCAAGCCTAACCTGCAAAAGAAAACATTCATGGTTGACGGCCAAAAAGTCACAATGACACTTTCAACTCAAGCGATCCGCACCCTAAAGAAAAAGGGGCTTTTGCAACCAGTTGCGAGCCAGACTACGAAATAACCGTAGTCACCTATAATAAATATCCGCCTTACTGCATAGGCGGATATTTTATTCTCTGAGCACGTAGTCAATTAACTACGGGCGAGTTTAATTGCCGTAAGAGACTGTGGCAACATGCTCGAAGATTTCACCTTCAGTTTCTCCACCTCTTCAACTGCTCCACCTAACTCTTTGTGGAACGTATCAAACTCTTCTTGAGGTACCTCATATTTCAAATCGCTGTCGGCATAGTGAATCGGCAGAACCGTTTTAGCATCAACCTTACGTGCAATTTGCGCAGCTGCTGTTGGGTCCAACGTATACCCGCCGCCACCTATAGGAAGGATTAGCATGTCAACAATGCCAATTTCTTCTAGCTGATCCTCACTGAGCTTTGGATCAATGTTTCCAAGTAACGCTATGCGCGTATCACCTACTTCAATCCGGTAAATAGTTGACTCAAAGCCTTCCGAATCTAGATGACGCTGCGCTGGAATACCGCGAATTGAAAAGTCACCTACTTCATATTCACCTGGACCATCAATTTTCAGCTTAACCTGAGTTGAATCAACCGCAAAACGATCCTCTGTTAGTACCATCGTCATATCTTTTGGCTCGATGTCCTTCAAGCCAACCAGCGATAGCTTTGGGTCACTAATAAGTTTTGATTTTTTGGTTGCAATAACTACTGTTCCCGCGCCTTTATACTCAATTTCGAACATATATCTCCTATTTCTGCTTGTCTAGAATATTTTCTGAATCACGTAACACAACGTGTTTACTGCTGGTTAGCTCGGTAATAAATTTATCACGGATTGAAAGCCGATAGTAGAACTCATCGTAACTCAACACGCTATAGTTAAGCTCTCTGCCCTCTTTTTTCTCTAATGACTTAATGAATGATTTTATCTTAGAAGCGGCAGGATTACCAACCAGTAGTAGATCAAGTTTACTTGCGCTACCCGACACGAACACACCCGCCATTATAGCAAGTCGTATGCCGCCGACTTCGTCTAGCTTACCTTGCCAGTCTAAAGTAGATTGTTTTGGCTGAGATGCACTCGCAGAAACTTCTTTGTCGTCACTGAATATAGCACGTAGCGGCACGTAATGCTCATAACGCTGGTCAACTTCATAATACAGTTTATTGTCTGCTGTATCACTTTTTATAATGCCAACTTTCATCATGTTCGCCAGTTCACGCCGAACTGAATTGATCTGCTCGTCGATTAAGCGGGTAATCTCGCGTACGTAAAATGACTTTCCTGGATTGTTCAGAAAAAGATGCAATAACTTTATGCGAGTTTTCGATCCGAATAATGCGTCAATCATAGTGTTTATAGGGTCCCTTTTCTACTGATAGTGTACCATATTTTTATTACTAATCAGTAACCAGTGAACTAATATACTGCTCTGCATCGTGTAGTGTAGCCCACATAATATCCGGATTCCGTCTCAGCCATGTCATTTGTCGTTTGGCCAACTTACTGTCTAGCGTGCTGAACATATCTTTTACTTGCTCCATCGATAGCTCACCCTGCAAGTAGCGACGTATGAGTGGGTAAACATTTCCAGTCATTGCTTCATTATCCCAGCCATATTTTTCGCCCAATATCGTAGCTTCTTTTGCAACTCCATTCTGAAATAACTGTTCAGACCTATCTACAATTCTTGTTCGAAGAGTAGTTTTATTTGTAGCAATTCCAACTACATAAAAATTGTCTGGCAATGAAGATTTACTGATAGAGCTTACGCTTTTTCGCTCAATTGCCGTTATGAGATGGCGTTTATTTTTATGATTCTCTGGAAGCATAACGTTGTTATTATAGCAATAATTTACTAGCTCCTCTACCGACATACCCTCGTATTTTTTGCGATCAATAACGCTAGGTAATTCAGCGAAGCTAAAGTCATAAAGTACTGCGTCCACATACAAACCGGTGCCGCCAACAAAAAGTGGCAGCTTACCTCGCGATCGAATATCATCAATAGCAGCAAGCGCGTATTCCTTGAAGTCAGCTGCGGTAAATCTTTCCCCAGGAGTTACAATATCAAGCCCCCAGTGACGAATGCGCGCCTGCTCTTCAATAGAGGGCTTCGCCGTACCGATATCCATATCTTTATACACAGTTCTAGAGTCTGCGCAAATAATTTCGCCATTAAACTGCTCGGCAATACTCAGCGCGAGCGATGTTTTACCGCTTGCTGTAGGACCAACAATGGCAATTAACGCTGGGTCGGATGCCATCTACGCTCCTTAAACTCATCAACAATATGGTTTGTACACGCAACACCCTCTTGCATCAACAACTGCGCCTGCACGTCGCGGCCACCGTGAAAACCTGCAGCTAAGCCACCAAATCGATTCACTAAACGGTGCCACGGCAACTCAGGGTTCCCATAATGAGCAACCCCACCAACTACTCGGCTTGCTCTTGCGTTCCCCGCAAGCCCAGCTAAATCACCGTACGTCGTAACCTTACCAGCCGGAACATCGGCCATTAAGGCTTCAACCCTTTGGCGAAAATCACTTGATGAGCGCACTATAGTCCTTTCAAGTACACGCCAAGGCTGGCCAGTGCAACCTTTTCCTCGCCAGCCTGCGTACGCACACTTACCTCTCGCTGCTCTTTGTCCTTCGGCCCTACAATAAGTTGTACAGGAATCTTCATCTTCGTGGCTTCTCGGATCTTTTTACCGAGTGATTCGTTCCTATCATCACGGCTCATGCGCAGCTCGTTATATTTAACTGGCTTCATTAGCACAGTACCAGCGAGCACCTCTTCAATTTCAGCCACGTAATCAAGCACCGTATCGTTAATCGTTAAAATACGCACTTGCTCTGGCGCCGCCCACAGCGGAAACCAACCGCCAGTATGTTCAATAAATACACTAAGGAATCGCTCGATTGATCCGAGTAGCGCACAATGAATCATCACTGGTTGCGCTGAACTGCCATCGTAGTCTGTATAACTAAGACCAAATCGCTGCGGTTGCACGAAGTCGAGCTGCACGGTTGCCACTTGATGTTCACGGCCAATTGCATCTGTCGCCATAAAATCAATTTTCGGACCGTAGAACGCCGCTTCACCATCTTGCTCAAAGAAGTCTAATTTGTTCTTCACAACGGCCGCTTTTAGTTGCCTTTGAGCTGATTCCCATAAGCCTGCCTCACCTAGGTATGCGTCTGAGTCATCACGATAGCTAAGCCGCACACGTAATTTCATGCCTATTGTTTCGTATAGTTCGCGCGCACTGGCCAATAGCCCGTCAATCTCCTGTTCGATTTGATCAGGTGTTGCAAATACATGACTATCATCCTGTGTAAGCGATCGGACGCGGTTCAGCCCTCCGAGCTCACCGGTCTTTTCGTCACGGTAGTCAGTGGTTGTTTCAAGATAGCGCACCGGCATATCCCGGTAGCTGCGAGGCTGCGAGGCGTAAATCTGGGTGTGGTGCGGGCAGTTCATAGGCTTTAGTGCCATCTTGTCGCTTGTTTCTTGACTAGTAACCAGAAATAATTCATCACCAAACTTGGCCCAGTGGCCAGACGCTTCGTACAGGTCTTGCTTGGTAATATGCGGTGTCCACACTTTCATAAAACCACGAGCCTGACGTAACTGATTCGAGTATTGAGCAGCTACGTCACGTAGAATAGTGCCACGCGGCGTGAACAACGGTAATCCAGAGCCAACAAGTGGGCTCATGGTGTATAAATCAAGCTCCCTGCCTAACTTACGGTGGTCACGGGCCTTCGCTTGCTCAAGCATTTCTAGATGTGCGTCTAGCTCTTCCTTAGTAGTAAATGCTACACCGTAAAGCCGCTGCATTTGGGCGTTCTTTTCGTTGCCTCGCCAATACGCTCCGGCGACACGCATCAATTTGAAGGCACCTACCTTGCCCGTACTTTCGGCATGCGGACCACGACAAAGGTCAGTGAAATCACCATCTGTATAGAATGACACATCAACGACACTCTGCACCGACTGATGAGCTGACCCACCGATTCCTGCAGGAAGCTCCATACCCATCATTGTTGCGTCGAGTTCGCTTGCTAGCGTAGTGCCTTCTCGCTTAAGGTCATTCAGCAGCTCCATCTTGTAGGGCTGCTCAGCGTTTTTTGCCCAGGCTAGCGCATCATCAATGGGCATTTCACTTCGTTCGAATGGGTAGTCTTTGTTAATGATCGAACGCATTTCTTTTTCAATTTTCTTAAAGTCAGATTCAGAAATTTGCTCGTCACCCAAATCAATATCGTAGTAAAAGCCATTCTCTACCACCGGACCAACACCAAACTTAGCGTTCGGCCACAAATGCTGTACGGCCTGGGCGGTAATATGAGCCAAGCTGTGTCGCATGGCATAGAGTTGTTCGTCGTTCATAAATTTTTACTCCTTAGTAATACAAAAAGCACGCACATCGTACAGAATCGTACGTGCGTGCCTCGGGCCTAAGTTTAGGCGGTTCCACCTTGGCTATTACTTTTACCGCATTCACTTTATCGTCTGTCTGCTGGTCGCTCCGGACGTGCTCAGCGGGTGGTTAAGCCGCTTCATTGCTTACATAGATCATACAAAAATAGCCTGTTAATTGCAACATTTACCCCTGTTTGCTACAATAATTTGAGTTCACTTGGGTGATTAGCTCATTTGGCTAGAGCGCCTCATTGACGTTGAGGAGGTGAGAGGTTCGAATCCTCTATCGCCCACCAAATTAATAGCTGGTAGTTTACCAGCTATTTTCTTTTATCCACGTTTACTAACTAGTTTTCCACGTGGTAAGTAGCCGTAAATAACAGATAGATATACCCTTCATGATATATCTATATATACTATGTTCTATTGACAAAAATTACTGCTTATGCTAGTATAAAAAACATGAGTAACGATACAAGTACCCATACAACCCACAAACCATCAAAGCTCGAGAAGTTCAGCATTGGATTCGAATTCAATGAAACCTGGGCAGATGCTCGTAAAAAGTACACTGCAACTAAACAATAGCAGCAACTTAATTGCCAAATTCACCGGTCGTCACCTCTTATGGTGACGACTTTTTTATTCGGCGCCTGTAATTTATTTAGTATTCCACAAAAACATAGCCGTTTTCCACTAGCTTTTTTAATAGCGGTATGACAATATATAGACATGATTTGCGTAAATTGTTTCCACGAGAAAACAAGAGTTACCAATTCCAGACCACATAAAAAGCAATCAGGCACGTGGCGACGGCGACAATGCGAGAGTTGCCAAACCACGTTTACCACCTACGAAAAAGCCGCCCTCGATGAAACTGTGCGTATCCACTATGCTTCACCACCGAGCACGACAACGGCGGCATTTAGCCTAAGCAAGTTAACTCTCAGTATCGCTGCTAGCTTTAGTCATGATAGAACCGCAAGACAACTTCATTCCCTGCCTTTAGCAGAGACAGTTGAGCAATTGCTTATTAGCCAGGTACGACACCCCAGCGCAGATGATATCGCTGCAACTACACATCAAGTACTAAAACGATTCGATGAATTAGCAGCGCTACACTATGCAGCCAGTCATGGACTTGTTGCACCTACGCGCAGGCGTGGACCTGGCCGTCCAAGTATTAAGTAGCTAGGTGGTGAATCGTACCAGAGTTATTTATCAGAGCCTGATGCTTGCTTAGGGCCACTGTCGACTGTTGCCTTATCGGTAACGTCAAATGTATCGAGGTATTTTCCAAGTATAAGTCGTGTTTGAGAATAAAACGAACTTAGCGAAGAATAGACCACCGCAGTAAGCGGCATGAGTAACCACTGCAGTACCATCCCAATCGAACGGTGGCGCTTATAGCGCTCTGGCCGTGGCGGCAGCATCTTAAACGACAAGAAAATAGTAATGAACAGCCCAATCATTGCTACCCGCTGCAAGACACTAAGTACCTCCGGTAGCTGATTCGCCGCAACCGAGCGAGCTGCTTCTGAGTTAATAAAGAGTGGTACCCACCCACCAAACGTTACAATAATCGACACCGTCGCAAGGGTAACGTGGCCATCTATCAAGCGCACTAAGCGGCTAAAACCTGCCCAAAATGGTACATTTCGATTCCGAGAGAAGACCCTGGTAGCAACGTATGGCACATCCGAAGCGCCATATGCCCAGCGTCTGAGCTGGACGAACTGCGCCTTCAGGGTTTTGATGTAGGTATCGCTCAATACTGCGTCTTGGTATATCGGTACATAGATCGGTATCACCTCGTATTTCCCGCCGAAGTAGAACCAACTACGCCAATATTGATGGCCGTCTTCAACAATGGTTCGCTTACTCCAGAAGTTCATCTCCACTAAAGCCTCCATAGGTTGCGAGTGGCTTGCAAAGTTCCTGAGCGTATGTGGCCGCATACTGCTAATAATGTTCCAAAATGAGTTACCAGTTGCCACCACGCGCATTGGAGCCGGAACATCCCAGATATTATTCAAGAATAGTGAGACCGGTTGAAACGCCAAGTGCTTTCGGTCATCGCGAACGATATACTCATATGCTACGTAGTCAAAATATGTTTTATGTGGGCGATTATCGCTGTCTAGCGTGGTCACAATTACACTCTGTAACGGTATATTCTTCTTCTCAAGCCAACCGGCTAAATACTCGCCAGCATACGTAATATTAGCGCCCTTCCCGACTACCTCATTTGGTAAGCTTTTTGGATGTTGCACCAATTCAAATGCCTTAACTCTATGAGCATATTCATCACGAAGCTGCTTTACTGTTCCTTGAATTGCTTTACCTCCTCGCTCTTCATAGGCAATCACAATAATGATCTGCTTTGGGTTGAATGTGCCAGATATGACCGACTCAATCGTTGGCTGAAGTACCTCATAGGATTCGTTGTAGGTGGCCACAATGACGGCGTGGAAGACGTCGTCTGGTTTAGGAAACTCCTGTTCAGCCGCATTAGCCATTAGGCGCAAGTTCTCAGCGTGGGCAGCAGCACCAAGTTCACGAGATGGACTAGCCGAGACTCGCGCATATGCAGTAACCGGATCGGCCAAATCAAGTAGTCGAGCATGCCAGTCAATTTTCTGAGCATTTTCAACACGGCGTGACCCGACCAGCGTGTGATATGCAATACCAGCAGCCTTTACAAGAAGCGTACCAATTATAAGCAATATATATACGCCCGCCAGTAACGGGTTCACTAAGCTAAGTATTACTAGTAAAATAATCGCTCCCCAACTGAGAATACCCGGTAGCATTTCGAAGAACCGATATGAGCGCGTACGTTTTCCTAGTGGAATTTCCAGATTGATCATATTAATTTAGGTAGGCGATCCCAAGCACCGAATAGGTGTAGGCAAACATCAACACGAGAATTACTACACTCAGCCACATAAACGCATACGCAAGCTGCTTTAAATCTACAGCAACCAACTTAGCTGCAAGCCCTACGTGCGCAACCAAAAACAGCACACCAAAACCAACAAAGCTAAGTAAATACCACCATTTATCACGATAAAAATGCGTTTCGCCAAATGATGTATAACGGATAGCTAACTGTAGATCGCTCGATGCTATGTTAATACCGACGTACGCTATGTACAGTAAGCTGCCGATGATTACGCCGATAAGTAGAAGAAATAATGGCCGGTCGGCTACTACTTTTTTGGTGGTTGTATAAACTAGTTCTCTCATATATATCCTGTGGAGCCGCTGACCGGGATTGAACCGGTGACCTACGCTTTACGAAAGCGCCGCTCTACCAGCTGAGCTACAGCGGCGTCTCGCACACATGTTGATCTGCTATGCATCATTATATCACCGAGCGCCCGCGAATTGAACGACGATAAATGCAGTTGCACCAGGGGTAGAAATTTGCTAGACTATACAAAGTCTTACGACCAAGTTGCGCTCGTAGTGAAGGGGTTATCACGCCTCCCTGTCACGGAGGAGATCGCCGGTTCAAATCCGGTCGAGCGCGCCAAGAAAATACGCCCACCATTTTGGTGAGCGTATTTTCTTTACATGCTTCGTATGGATATGTGCCGGCGATGCACTGCGAAGTAGCGCAAATCGCCGGGTGTGTAGTGATGCGAAATTCTGAAAAAGTTTACTTTGTCAGAATAAGCGAACAAAAGAGCCAGCCCCATGGCTGGCGATAATCCAGTCATAATCTGATTTAGGGTTTTGCTAGTCTCTCAATCTACTCGCCACAAACTCCCAGTTCACCACATTCCACCATGCAGCAACGTAATCATCACGTTTATTTTTATAATCAAGGTAGTAGGCGTGCTCCCACACGTCTAAGCCGAGTAGCGGCTCGACATCGCCAGTCATTATTGGCGTATCTTGATTCGCTGTCGTTACAATGCTCATATCCGGCATGAGCCAACACCAGCCACTACCAAACACAGCTAGTGATTTAGTCGAAAACTCATCAACAAACCCCTGAAAACTCCCATACTGAGCAACTAATTTGTTCGCAAGTTCGCCTACCGGTTCACCGCCCCCATTGGGGTTCATCCACTGCCAAAACAGACTGTGATTGTAATGACCGCCCCCGTGATTTCGCACGGCTTGCCTGAGCGATTCGGGCAACTGGTCAATGTCAGAAATAAGCGCAGTGATGTCTGTATTTTTATAAGCATCGTGCTGATCAATCGCAGCGTTGAGTTTATCAACGTATGTTTGATGATGCTTGGTGTGGTGCAGCTGCATAATGTCTTTACTGATGTAATTACCCAGTGCATCGTAATCATATGGTAATTTTGGCAATGTATACGTCATACTTCCCCTTCCGGTGAAATTACTTACTATGAGCGACCAGGTACTTGGCTGGCGGTATCTGCGACATCAATATATTCGGTAATTTTGTTGTTCTTAGCAAGACTTTTTAGCTTATCGTGTAATGCAGTAAGTGGTATCTTAATAAAGTTATAGCTAAGCTGCCTATCATCTTTGTCGGTTAACTCAACCATGTAGTAGCCATCGCCAGTTGTTGATTGAATAAAACCAGATCGATCATCGATTTCAAGCTTAAGTGCTGCCTGCGTAAGTCCTCCATCGTGATTTGTAATCGGCACAAACCCGGAGCTCCCCACCTGAACATTTGTGTAACCTTTACCTTGCAGTGTCTTAGCTATTTCACCCAAGCTTAGTGTTGGCTTGTCGGCAATTAAAGCTTCAGCTGCATTTTTAGCAGCAGTCGCCTTCGTGTCTATTTTGTACGCGACTTTCTGTCTAATTAATGAACGGCGAATAATATCGCGATACTCGTCCGACGTATACCCAAGCGTGCTCAAAGTTGAATCGTCGTACACATCCTGTGAAATACGACCAGATACCGTATTCAAACTCCCCTCAATTACTTTCGTCACCTCATCTGGCGTTACCACAATACCCGACTCATTTGCGAGCTTCATTGCATAGCTGTCAGCAATCGCTCCATCAAGAGCCTGGCGTTTAACATACTCAGTTTGCCGCTTGCCGTCTTCGGTAGCTAGATTGAGTCGCTCTGATTGTTCAAGGTAATGCAGCGACCCCTTTAGTGTCATAAGGTAGTCACTATAGCGAACCTGCTTGCCGTCTACTACGGCAACTGGTACAGGGATAATGCGTGTCACTCTGTAAAAAAAGGTACTGGTGTTTTGTACGGGATATAACTGCCACCAACTAATGAGCGTGAGCAAAATAATAGTAACAACACTAATAATAATCACATTGAACACTAAACGGTGTTTTTCGTACTGATGAGGATATTTGAATTTGCGGCCACCCGCGAGAATTTGCTCTCGATGCTCGGCTACGGTCTCATTTGTAATGCGAGTCGGTGTTTCTACAACCTGTTTTTTACGCTTCTTCAAAATCGGCTTTTTCATAGGCTCCTTGTTTATCGATCGCATTCATAACAGCATCTTGTAGCTTGTTATAAATTTTTTCGGGATGTTCGGCTTTATGGATCACAAGATCGCCCACAAAGGTTTGAATAACGATGGTTCCGTATCCAAAAACTTCCCCACTAAACCCTGGTACATTATAGCTTATGTTTTGAATTTTCGCGAGTCGCAGCTCTACCACGTCGGTGCCAAAGAAACCGTTTTGCGTTACCTGGCGAATACGGTCGCTCGTAACGATATACACCGTGTAGTACCAAAGTACGTAGTGATAGGCAAAGATTAGTAAGCCAAGTAGCAATCCGCCTATTGGCAACAAGAATAGCTCTAAAGTATCCTGCCAGATTAACGGTGGAATTGAGCTTATAGCGAACGGAATAAGAAGGCCGTAGAACCCTTTTCGCATAGCAATAATATGCCGTCGAAACACGAACAGTAATTCCTCACCCTCACGCTGTCCGTCAAAGGCCTTTCCCTCTTTCACGTGCTTCTTCATGTTCCAAGTATACCACCAGAGAACATGGTACAATAACAAAGTTCGCCTCGGTAGCTCAATTGGATAGAGCAGTTCCGTCCTAAGGAAAAGGTTGCAGGTTCGACTCCTGCCCGGGGTACCACATCATTCCACCGGTGTACCGACACAGATTCAGACGCACTCATCCGCCCGAGAGTGCCATACATTGCTACAATAGAAACATGACTACACCGTTTACGCTATCGAATGAACAACTCAAAAAACTGATTGGCGTCGTAAAGCAGGCCGATACGGCCATCCTAAATATCTACAACTCATCCTTCACAGTTGAAGAGAAGTCTGACAACTCCCCGCTTACTGAAGCCGACAAAACCTCGCATGCCATCATCACCACTGGTCTTGCCAAGTTGTTCCCTGATATTCCAGTTATTAGCGAAGAAGGTGACACCGTAGAAAATGAAGCTACGCTAGAGACAGAACGATTCTGGCTGATCGACCCACTCGATGGCACTAAAGAGTTTGTACATAAAAATGGGGAATTTACTATTTGCATTGCGTTGATCGAGAATGCTCAACCAACATTCGGGATCATATCTGTGCCGACCAAACAGACCGTATACTACGGTGGTATCCATCAACCAGCAATGAAACAAGTTCAAAGCTCACCCGCTGAACCTATTCATGTAGCCAGCACCCCTACCAATGTAGTATCGGTCAGTAAATCCCATCTTAGTGACGCAACCAAGCGCTACGTCGCACATAACTTCCCTGCTGCGAAAATGGTACAAGCCGGATCGTCATTAAAAGCAACAATGGTGGCGGAAGGACTTGTCGATGCCAACCCTACACTCGATAGCGGCGGCATGAGTTTATGGGATGTGGCAGCCAGTCACGCTATCGTAGAAGCAGCCGGAGGTACGGTCTCTCGCCCGAATGGCGATTCTATTACCTATTCAGGCCCCAGCCTGCGTATTGGTGATTTTGTAATTAGTCGATAATAAAAACGCCGCATCATTGCGGCGTTTTTTGAACCTATAGAAATTAACGAGTAAACTTCTCGTGAGTTGCTTCGTAATCGTACAATTCATCTTCAGTAAACCAGTGAGCAATTTCTTGCTTCGCCTCTTCTGGGTCGCCAGACGCGTGGATTAAGTTAGGAATGCCCTTGCCTTCACCATCCGCGTACCCATAGCTCATGTGCGAGTAATCACCACGGATGGTACCTGGTGCAGCCGACTTTGGCTCAGTAGCACCAACGAGTTTACGCACAAGACTCACCGCCTCGATGCCTTCGAGCACCATAGCAATAACCGGACCCTTTTCCATCATATCAAGGGTGATGGCAAAAATCTGATCGCCGGCGCGCGTTTTTAACTTACCGATGTCTTCGTAGTGCGTATCATAGTGAGCACGCTCTGGAGCAAGCATTTTTGTACCAGTGATTCGTAAGCCAACTCGTTCAAAACGGCTCAAAATTTCGCCTACGAGTGCACGTTGCAAGGCGTCCGGCTTAAATAGTATTAATGTTTGTTCAACATTTTTCGCCACGGTATCATTTCTCCTTAGTTATGTGGTGGGTAATACTTTTATTGTATCAAAAGTACCGTTATAACGACAGCCGCAAGCGCTATGCGGTACCACCCAAATAGTGCCAGCCCATGCTTTGATAGATATTGGAGTAAGAAGTGAATGGCAACAATCGCAGCAATAAAAGCCGCAATATTCGCAATAATTATAACGTCTAGTTGCGCTATCATGTACGCTCGATCATCCGGCTTTAGTAGTAATTTTCCGACTAAGCCCAGCATTATAGGGATTGATACCATAAAGCTGTATTCCGCTGCGGCTTTCGGGCTGAGGCCCATAATCCGGCTCGCTACAATAGTTGATCCACTGCGTGACACCCCCGGAATAAGTGCAAAAGCCTGAGCAAATCCTACTACGAGCGCCCGTTTTGGGCTTAGATCGGTGCCACTCTGCTTGTCGGATTTTTTCGGTAACCTATCAACTACTACCATTAACACACCCACAAGCGCCAGCATAATCGATACCGTGAGCGGATTAAGTAACACGCTACTCTTTTGAATAAAATCTGCAAGCAGTAAGCCGAGCACTCCAGCTGGTATACACGTAAGTACAATATTTCGCGCCAATCGAAGATCATGTTCTACGAACACCTTGCGCGCTAGATCAACCAGCTTTGGAAAGAAATATATCAGCAGCGCAAACAGCGTTCCAAAATCGAGCGCTTGAATAAATAAGTGGTCCGCCTCACCAAGTAGTAGTGTTTGTGCTATCACCAAGTGGCCAGAACTCGACACCGGAATAAACTCGGTGAGCCCCTGAATAATCCCTAGAATAATTGCTTCAACAATGCTCATGCTGGCATTATTATACCGTATACTAGTGATATGTACGTATCAGAACTCATTCTGGATTATGTTGAATCACTTGAGGTTGAGGGTGGTCGTTCTGCGAAAACTGCCGAAAATTATAAGTTATACCTTGAACGTTTTGTAGAATTTACCGATGACATAAAGGTGCAAGCAATCACTGCAGAAATTGTGCGCAAATATCGGCTGTGGCTCAATCGCTATACCAATCCTAGTGGTGAATCACTGTCTACTATTACGCAGAGCTACCACCTAATAGCACTGAGGGGTTTTTTAAAGTACCTCGGTGAGCGTAATATCGATAGCCTCCCAGCAGACAAGATAAAGTTGCCGAAAGTAAGCCGCAAGCAAGTAAATTTCCTACATTACGATGAAGTTACTCGCCTACTCGAGGCTGTAGAGGGTGATGACGAAGCATCACTGCGCGATAGGGCGATTATTGAACTATTATTTAGTAGCGGGCTGCGTGTAAGTGAGCTTGTTAACTTGAATCGCGGGCATATTAATACAAAACGACGTGAATTTATGGTGCGAGGAAAAGGCCAAAAAGACCGGCCAGTGTTCATTAGTAAATCAGCCGCCGAAAAAGTAGATGACTACCTAGCTACGCGTGTTGATAACCTACCTCCCCTATTTTTAAGCTACTCTCGCAATAATGTAGCGAATCAATCTGGCGACTATCGACGACTTACTTCGCGCAGTGTACAGCGTATGATTGCCAAATACGGCAAGCTTGCTGGCTTAACAAAACATGTCCACCCGCACGCTATGCGCCACGCCTTCGCAACTGATTTACTAATGAATGGTGCTGACCTACGAAGTGTGCAAAGTATGCTGGGGCATGCCAACATTGCTACCACTCAGGTATACACGCATGTTACCGACGAACACCTACGCGATGTGCACGAACGCTTCCATAGCGACCGTTAGTATATAACGGCGTAACCAAAGCAGTTTTACTAGGGCGTACACTCACCAGTTTCGTACTCATTCACTGCATCTGTGATGAAGAATGTCTTACACAAATTACCTTCAGTTGACAATGCTGCATTGGGCAAGAATGGATCACGCGCACCATCAGTCACCGTTAGCCTAGCCTTAACTCGGCGGAATAAATCACTTGCCCTGCCAGTTGAATCAACTTCAGGCTGTACGCCATTAAACTCAATTTTAGTTGGCCCATTAAACAAGTCAACCGCTAGTGTCGTACCGCCGTATATGCTCATGAGCTGTAAGTATGCTTCCCTGTTAGCTGCTGTACCGCTAATAGGGTTGGGTAGAGTTATTTCTGCAGTACATGCATAGCCGTTATCTTCGTCAGTTAGATTAGCTTCGCTACAGTAAACCAATCGTGGGGAGTTACGAGAGGTAATGGGGTTCATACGCAGATCAGTCCCAAAGTCGTGCTGAGTGATACCAGCACTTGTAGGATATAAGAAAAGTGTATGTGCGTTCCCGCTTTCAAACTGCGATAGCTGGAGGTTATTCTTTCTAAACTGTATTAACTGCGCCCTGAGCATTGGCGGCCAGTTGCTCTGCCATATTTCACCAGAATCACCCGAACTAGACTTTAACAAAGTAGGGGTTGCCGTATTGGAAACACCGAAGCTACTACCGTTCAAATCCTCTAGCGTAAACCAATGAATTTTTATTTTATTAAATGGAGTACTTGACTTTAACGGAATAACCACAGGTATTCCTGGCTCTAAATCCTTAGATATACCTTCAGTATTAAGCTTCACCTTAACGCACGTATACGCCTGGTTTTGCTCAGGAGAACCTACAACCACCTCACCCTCATCAAACGTAACAACACCCAGTTGGCCAAGCGCGTCACAGTCAGGTGAGTTGAGAGCCGCTTGTATAGCCAACTCACAGTCGTTCGACGGGTCGTTCTCACACTCACGTAAGCGCACCAGCGCACGTTTTGCATCTTCAACCCCTGCCATAGCTGAGTCGTAGGCACTCTGTGATAAATCATTGTTACTAGCAATTTGCTGGTTACGAAGCACAATTTGAACAAAGCTGGCGGTCACAATCGTTACCATTAGGGCCGTAAACACGACGATGAAAATTGATACGCCGCCCCTATCAGCAACTCTACTTACCTTGATACGAGACATTATCGCTCTTCCTCCTCTTTATTGCCGCTCCTGGCTGTAAACTTAAACCTGTTTACAGCACAGTTATCACTATCTACTTCATCTGATGGATCACAGGCGCCTGCGCCATCATTATCTATTAGCTCGCCGGTCTTTTTAGTACCAATCAGCAAACTTACCGCATATACGGTCTGACTTTGATCACCTTGAACAGTGTTCTCTGTTATCGATGCCTCGTGAATAGCAATGTCTTTATTGCCACTACCCAGCAGTTCAGTCGCCGTGTTCGGCAGTTGCGGGTAATATCCGTCCTCGCCTATCAAACAGTATTCGGTGCTATCCTGCCTTATAAACTTCATGAGCCGAACATCAGTAGCGCCTGCTCCACTTACCCCTGTACGGATATTGAATACGCCGATTGTTTCACCCAATGACTCAGCATAGTTCCAAGCATACACCGTGTTATCTATACACAGGCGTCCACCTGTATCATCCCCTACGGTAGTTACACTACTTACAGATTGACTAAGCGAGTCGCGTAAATCGGTACTAATCTGTTGGCCAGACTGGTTTACTTCACGCAATGTTAGCCCTTTTACATAAATAGCACTGATTTGCATGGTAACCATCGCAATGGCCAACATCAGTAAAGCCAAAAAGGTCATAGCAAGCGTTAGTTCAACAATCGTAAAACCTTGGTTATTACTGCGATACATCATACAGCCTCACTGTAGTTTCTATTCTCATTGGCGTCTCGGCAGTCATACCAGCGGCGATCCAGCAAGCTCGTACGCGAAATTCAAACGCTCTTGGGAAGGCATCCGCCAAAGTGCCATGTACAGTGCGCTCAATCCACAAACCATATACCCCATCTTCATGTGCCTGCGAATATACAACTGGCACCGGCTCATCTTCACTTACGATCGACTTCAACGACGACGAACTAAGCATTACGCCGGTAGGATTCATAGCAAACACTCCGCCTGTTAAATCCGACTGCGAGGGGCACCGACCTTCCGGAGGCAGTGGATTCGTATCGACGCCATTAATTATTTTTAGCCACTCGGAATCGGCTTTTTCGTTGTCAGGCAAAGCAGAGTAGGCCTGATGCGCAGCCTGTAGCGCATCGACCTGACTATCGATCTCTTGCCGCACTTGTGTAATTTCCAAGGCACGCTGCGTTGTATTTACACCTTGATTCATGATAGTAACCGCTCCCACCCCAACTAAGCTGAACACCGTGATAGCAAGCAACACCTCAATAATCGTGTCCCCTCTTTGCGCTCGAGCAATTAGCATCCGCTGCTATCCCCGAGTGTTTCTACCGCATTTAAACTTGCAGCGTATTGCGGGATATAAACAGCCTGAATTGCACCGCTTACTCCAGCATCCGGCTGTACACAGAAGTATTGCTCCTTTTGATTTGCAGGCACGGTCATTTCAGCCAAGCTTAAATTATTGTTAGTATCGGTGTTTACATAGGTATACACTACGCCATTAGAAGGCGATCGAATAATTGCTATTCCGATATTTAGCGGCGCTTGACTCTGCTTACTTGAAACTCTTGCACCCCACGGTATAACAAACTCTGACTCCGTTAAGCCTATTTCAGCATCCACGGCACGTGGCTTATAGCTAGCAATCGTACCGTCACTCGACGAATTTTCATTCCCCACTATTGCAAAACTTTCGAATTTTGACCCGTCGGTAATACGTAAATACCTCCCAAGAAGTATGCAATCCGATTGCCCTCTCGGATTATCAGCATCCCCCGGGGTCACAACACTGTCGCTGTTGCATGTAAAATTACTGCTACGGCCGTTTTCAACGCTATATACCAAACTATACTGCTGCTGAATATAAGCATAAAAACTATCAACGCTATCTTTGTAACGCTGACTATTAATTGCGAGCGACCACCCTGTTAGCAGCCCAAGCGCCAGCAAACCCGAAATCGCCACAAATAAACTTATCTCAATTATCGTAAAGCCGTATTGCTGTCTTGTGCCCATTTGAGGTTAATTATAGCACAAGCGTTTCAGTATTAATGCTACTAAAATCCGTAGCCAGCTAGGCGAGTATACCAGTCTACAACTGTAGTACCGAAGAAGAATGACAGGTAAAAACCAGCGATTAGTAGCGGACCAAAAGGCACCTGGCTACGCCGACTGATTTTTTTACTCAGTAGTCCAGGTAATACGATTATGGTACCGATCAGATTAGCTAAGAATAGTGTTAATAATGCAAGTCGCCAATCTGCAGCTAAGAGTAAACCGAGCGCTAGCCCCAGCTTTACATCGCCAAATCCTACCCACATACCTTTCGAAACAGTCCATAGAAGCAAATATAATCCTGACAGCGTAGCAATAGAGATGACTGTTGAAATTATAAAGGCACCTACATCATTCGTCTGCATGAGCAACCACACCCACCATACAGCGGATAACCCAATAACCGACCACATCACACTATTTGGCAGTAACAGCCATTTCTGATCATAAAAAAATAGAATCACCATACCTAGGCTAATGACTAGCAGTAGAATAGTAACGGCAAGCGGGTAGCTCATGGTTACGGAAAAATGGTACACGGCTACGAATAATACTGCAGCAGCAACTTCTATGATTGGTTCGAAAACACCGATACTCTTTTTACAGTAGGCGCATTTGCCTCCTGTTCGCAACCAACTTACGAGTGGTACTAAGTCGTGCCATTCAAGCACATGATTACAGTGTAAGCAACGTGAACGATCTGATGCAACTGAATGCTTAGTTAACTTCTTTAACTGTTCGAATTCTTTTTTATCGTATTCCTCACCTAGTTTTTTATCTTCTTTTAGTTGATATGCTCGTATTCGCCATACAGTTGCGCCGGCAAATGAACCCATTAAAAGCCCTAGAATGGCAATGAAAACATACCACGTAATTGTTATATCCATAAGGAGTATCATAGCGCGTAAGGTATAAAAAAGGAACTCCCAGATAGGAAGTTCCTTAATGCTTTCTTACTTAGACTCTACTTAGCTTGGCAAATGGTACCGCCACCTTCGAGCACCATACGAAATGCAACGTTGCGTGAACCCGCCGCAGTAACTGAAGCACCGTCGTCACCATCACACTTGTAGCCTACCGTATAGTAAATCGTATTTTGATTCTCTTGGAATGATCCAGTAGGAACTTCTTCACCGCGAGCGGTCAGCTGGTAGTGATCTTCGCCAGTGTCGCCACCAGACGGATCGATAAATGAATCACCATCGGTAGTCATATATTGGGTAATAAACGTCGTATTCCAGGCGCTAGGCAGTGCACCTCGGTTGTTACTGGAATAGTTATTTACCGCTGTTGTCAGGCGACCCAAGTCAGCCTTACGTTGTGAATCTCGCTGGCCACGCGACAGTGCTGGATACGCAACGAACACCATTAAGAATATCAACGCCGCAATCGCAAGCACCAATACCACCTCGATGATAGTAAACCCTTTTTGATTGTTAGTACCTGTTTTCATGTTCAAATTTCCCACCTTTCGAATGCACAGTTATATCGTTTACGCTTATCATACCCAGCTTCTGTAAAAATGTCTAGTATTTTATTGATTGGTCGGTCGTGCTAAATAACGTTGTTTACTAATCCGTATATCGGCATCAGGATTGCACCTACAAGTCCACCGGCGACCACTGCCAAAATCACCATTAGAATTGGTTCAATCGCTGTCGAAATTGATTTGATTTCTTCATCTAGCTCATCTTCATATACCTGTGCTGCGCGGCCAAGCATTTCGTCAATCTTACCCGACTTCTCACCAATACTCACCATCTGCGGCACAAAGGGTAGAATGTTTTCCTCGTTGGCAAGCGAGCTCGATAACGACTTACCACCTTTTACCTTCTCGGCAGAACGATCGATTGATTTGGCAATAATAGTATTATTTACCGCCTGAGACACGATTTTTAGCATGTCGAGCATTGGAACGCCGGTATTTAGCAACGTCTGCCCTGTTCGGGTTAAGCGGGCCATGTACAGCTTCCGGAACATACCCCCAAACATTGGTACATTTAACTTAAATGTATCTTTTGCTTTTATACCCTGCTCGGTTGCCAAGAATTGACGGAGAAAATATATAGCCACTCCCACTACGAGAGCCACGAGCCATCCGAAATTTGTTAATACTCCCGCCATGCCAACTAGCATTTGAGTCAGGAATGGAAGCTCTTGGCCTAAATCTTCATACAAGTTTTCTACCTGCGGAACAACAGTCACTAACATAAATATAATGACAAGCAAAATTACCACCAATACAATAGCCGGGTATACCATAGCTCCCCTTATTTTGCTCATCATGGCGGCATCTTTCTCTTGCTGTGCTGCAATTCGTTTCAGGGCATCATCAAGAGTACCCGACGCTTCACCAGAAGTTACGAGCGCCAAGAATACATTATCGAAGATCTTGGGGTGCTTACTGAACGATTCAGTCAGCGATTTACCGCCTTCAACACTCGATATAATCTCTTCAATAATTGCCTGAAACTGCTTGTTCGTAGTTTGGTCGTGTACCGTGTGTAAACTTTGGGTCAATGGCAACCCAGCAGCAATAAGCGTAGACAATTGTCGCGTAAACACCACCTTATCTTTAGTGGTTATACGGCCCGAAATCTTGGCAAGTACGCTATTCTCACCAGTATCCTCTTTAATTGAATGAGGTATAAAGCCCTGTGTTAACAACAGCTTAGCAGCTGCCTGTTCGTTTTCAGCTTGAACACTAGCTTTAACCGTTTTACCGGTCGACTGGTCTTTTGCCTCGTAGTTAAAGCGCTTCACAAGCTACCCACCTAGCCTCTCATTAATCTTTCGAACTCTGTTAAGTCAACTGCGTATGTACGCGCCTCATCGTAGGTAATTGTACCCGACTGTACCAAGTTCACTAACGTGCGGTCCATGGTCTGCATTCCTTGGTCGGCACTCGTTTGAATAACGGCATCTAACTGGTGGCTCTTGCCCTCACGAATGATGTTACGTACCGCCGGGTTAGCAATCAGCACTTCAGCTGCAACTACTCGCCCGCCCCCAATTGCTGGCACAAGGCGCTGCGAACAAATCGCCATTAAGATGTTTGACAACTGCGCTCTAATTTGCGGCTGCTGATGAGGTGGAAATACGTCGATCATACGGTCAATACTTTGAGCGGCACTGTTGGTGTGCAAGGTTGCAAATACAAGGTGGCCGGTTTCGGCGATAGTAATAGCTGCACTAATGGTTTCAAGGTCACGCATCTCACCAATCAGCACAACATCAGGGTCCTGACGCAGCGAGCTGCGAAGCGCTGCCGAGAAGCTATAGGTGTCGTAGTGTACTTCACGCTGCACTACGACAGATTTTTTACTTTTGTGGGTAAATTCAATTGGGTCTTCAATAGTAATAATGTGGTGCGAACGTTCGCTGTTGATCTTATCGACTAGCGCAGCAAGCGTGGTACTCTTACCGCTACCGGTTGGGCCAGTCACAAGCACTAATCCCCGCGGGTAATCAGCAAACGACTGTACTACTTGCGGCATACCCAGTTCCATAACATTTTTAATTTCATTTGGTATCAAACGCAACGCCGATGCCAAGTTGCCTCGTTCATGGAAGGCATTTACACGGAAACGGCCCAGGTTACCGAAGGCAAATGAGAAATCAAACTCTTTATCTTTGTTTAGAATTTGCTGCTGATCTTCATCTAGGATCGAGTACACAAGACGCTCCACCTCGGCTTCGCCCAAGGGGTTGTAGCCCGGCATTGGAGTCAAACTTCCGTCAACACGCAGCATCGGCGGCAAGCCAACTTGTAAGTGAAGGTCGCTGGCTCGCTTCTTCACCACCTCTTCTAGTAGTAGCTCAATTCGTAATTCTTGATTCATATAGTTCCCACCTCGGTTTATATTACGCCGTATCGGCGGCTACCCTATTTACTTCTTCTAGTGTGGTTACCCCACCTAGCGATTTCAAATACCCGTCTTGTCGCATAGTTATCATGCCCTGGGCAATGGCGACTTTTTGAATTTCAGCGCTGGTTGCCCGCTTTACAATCAAGTTTTGAATTTCCTCGGTTACGTCCATCACCTCGTACAACCCTGCTCGGCCCAAATAGCCGCGAGGTGTTTGAGGCGTGTCTTTACCTTTCACTAAAGTATAAGCGCTTTGGCCAGCTAGGGGCAAGTCTTTATACCCAAGATCTTGAGAAATTTGCGTCACAACATCTTTAGACTGTGGCAATAAATGCCCAATAGTAGCATGTATATTCTGCGTTTCAATAGGCGTAGAGTTATAGGCGTCCCGCTTTTTTGCAACTCGTCGCACCAATCGCTGACCAATAATGGTGTTCACTGTACTGGCAATCAAGAATGGCTCGATACCCATATCAATTAGTCGTGGCAATACGCCAGCTGCGGAGTTTGTGTGAAGTGTACTGAACACAAGGTGCCCGGTAAGCGCCGCCTGCACAGCCAACTCTGCTGTTTCTTTGTCACGAATCTCTCCTACCATCACTACATCTGGGTCTTGACGCAAAATGGATCGGAGACCACTGGCGAATGTCAATCCCACCTCGGCATTCACCTGAATTTGATTAACGCCCTGCATTTTGTATTCAACTGGGTCTTCAAGCGTAACAATATTTACGCTATCATCTTTAATTTCTTTTATGAGCGCATATAGGCTAGTACTCTTACCACTACCGGTTGGGCCACTGGTTAAAATCATGCCGTTAGGGCGTTTTACCCCTTTACGAATAGTGCGAAGTCCACGGCCAGCATAGCCCATCTCTTCAAGGTCAAAACTGTTACCTGATTTGTCGAGTAAACGAATAACCACTTGCTCGCCCCAAACTACAGGGCTAATCGCAATACGAAGGTCTACTTCTTTATCAGCTACAGCAATAGCAAACTGACCATCCTGCGGCGTGCGGTGCTCATCAATTTTAAGGCTAGAAAGAATTTTAATACGGCTTACCAAAGCTGGCTCAATACTCTTTGGGAGCTGCATAATCTCACGCAGAACACCGTCTACACGGCAGCGTATCTTTAAGCTACCCTCCAGGGGTTCAATGTGAATATCAGAGGCGCGCGTTTTTACTGCGTATTCCAAAATAGTACTCAACGCGCGGCTAATTGGGCTATCTTGAACAATTGTTTTTATATTGGAGGCTTTTTCTTTACTAGCATCCTCTTCCGACTGCACGGCAGCAGCATCTACGCCCGACAAATCAGCTTTATACTGATCTAATATATGGCGCACACTAGTTTCAGACGCCATAAACACCTTTAACGGCCGCTGTATGCGGTTAGACAGGTAGTCAACCGCCTGCACGTTATTAGCATCAATCATAGCCACAGCGAGACGGTTTTGCACCTCAGCAAGCGGCACGGCCATAAATCGCTCTGCGATATCCTGTGGCAGCAATTCTAAGATTTTCTCATCTACGATACTTGTGCCCAAGTTCACATATGGAACACCCGATACCTGCGCTGTTGCATGCGTAAGTAACTCTTCATCAAGAATACCCTTGTCGCTTAGCACGGATAGAATAGGCTTGTTTACACTTGCAGATTCCGCTTTCGCCTCTTCGATTTGAGTTTGAGCAATCAGCCCCTCGTCAGTAAGGAGCTGAAGTAACTTTTCTTGTATCTCGGGAGTCATTAGCGCCATGCAGCCACTCCCTACTGGTCTCCAGCTTGCGTACCGCCAATTGTTACATCAACTGTTGGGTTTATAGCATTACTGTTAAACACTGTTTCATCTGGCTCGTTAATTTCTGCCGAGTATGGGTCAATCGTCTTAACCTTCACAGCCTCATCAGACTGCTTTAGGCCAGGGATTGCACTTACAACGGCAAAAGCAACACCCACACTAACCGAGGCGATCAAGATAACCATAGCTATATCAGTAGATTTCATTAGTTGCCCCCCTTCGGAACAGGCTTTTCTTGCAAGGTTGCTTCAATTGCTGGCTGGTAATATGCCACACCACTAGCCTTTAATGTAATCTTAGCGTCTTGGCGCTCAACAATAACCGACGTTAGGTTGATGGTACGAATTGAACGTTCCAATCTACGTAGCATTGTTTGAAGTGCGTTTGCTTCGCCACCAGTTACGCTTACAGTAAAGCTAAACTCAATGTAGTTACCACTCACTCCACTCACTTCTGATGAAGAGCCAGAGCCTTCATCGAGGTTCTCAACGCCGGGGATTGGGTTAACTGTTAGCGCCTCTATTGAAACACCATTCCCAGTTAACAGGTTTTGTTGCAATGAAGCGCCAAGTGCAGATGAGTTGGCTGTAGACGGCAAGGCATCTAATATTACTGAAACAGGCTCAGTGTCGTTAAGACGAGGGGTTTCAAGTAGCGCCGAATTTGTATTGAGAACTCGTATCTCTTTCTTAAGAGACTCCCCTACTTCGATATTCTTCCTAAGCGTACTAACAGTTGTACTTTTTTCATTGATGACTGCCTGTCGATACATGATTCGCTCGAACAAGGATAGTGCTAACACGGCACACATTCCTAGAATTACTGCGGCGCCTGCAACCCATAAGAACATGTTCTTTCCCGCTTTTTCTATTTGCTGTCGCTTGCGTAAAGCTGGTGCTGCAGTTGCCGGCATTAGTTTGTTCCTCCGCTAGTAAAGAGCTCTTTTGGTACACCTTGGGTAGAGTCGGTTGCTCGCTGCTGATTAGGTCCTACAATCTTTGTATTCGTGATTGTTGAGTCAAATAGCTCTTCCGGATACACAAAGCTCAGCGAAAAACGCAGCACGCGGTTACCGTCGCTATTCTCGCGATAGGTGCGCTCACCCTCACTTATATCAGTCGCGATGTAAAGTGGTTCAGCCTCTTGCTCATCGACGCTATAACGTAGTGTTGTTTGGGCAAGCGTTTTCTTAAATACTTCCATAGCCTCATAACCGTTAGCAGCCTCTGCTTCAATCTCAATTGTTCCAGTTTCGGTATCTAGGTTTAGTCGTGATATATCTACCGTGTTTGATCCTTGTGGTATTACAACAGACAGGATGTTGAATAATCGCGAACTAATGTTCTTTTCTGCTTCTACATCTGTCAGCGTTGCAAGTTGAGCCTGAAGCGTAAGGCTTTTAGATAGTCCCTCAATTTCATATAGCCGTTCAGCTTCAGTTTCAATTGAGTTATCGGCCAAGGAATCTTGTACCGTCTGAACACCAAACGCATATACGCTGAGTAGCACCACAAGGCCCACAGACGCAATAGCTATCAATATTGAACCCGATATTACTAAACGCTGTTGACGCTGTGCTTTTAGTAGTTCAAGTTTTACATCAGGAACAAGGTTTACTTCAATCATTACTTGTTGCTCCTTTGCGCCAGGCCAACAACGGTGGCAAACTCATGCATAATCGGCAGCAGTTGCTGCTGATCTTCTTGCGAAACACGTACCTTCTGCCATGGATTTGCAGCCTCTACAGCTACTCCTGTCTTTGCACCTACATATTCACCAAAGCGCGGTGTGCTGGCCGCATAGCCCGCCAGCAGAATGCCTCCAACTGGAGTATTTGGGTAACGTGTTTGAAAGAACTTAATAGATTTCACTAACTCACTTGTGAAGTTGTCGAGCGTACCATCAAGCGCCTTCAGCACTTGACCATCTAAACGGTCTGGCGCCAAGCCAAATTTTAGAATAAACTGACGAGCCTGCTCTTCTTGAACATTTAAATTCGTAACAATTGCTTTCAGTAGCGTATTCAACCCAACTGGGATTGTGCGCACCAAGCGTGGAGCATCAGCGTAGGTTATCGCTAAGTCGGTTGTTTGCTCCCCCATATCAACTAGTAGTCTTGCGTCTGTTAATCCGCTAGGAAGCAAGGAGCGTATCATCGCAATTGGGTCTGGCTCAGCAGCAATCACATTCAGCCCTAGTGACTCTACGAATTCAAGCTGGCTTTCAGCATACTGATTAGCCGTGCTTGTAAGGAGTACCTCCTGCTGCTTTGGGTCGTGTAAACTTTGTCCAAGTAATTTCCAATCTACCTTGGCATCCTCTACGGCCATAGGAATGTACTGGTCTATCTGATACTTAATTGTGCCTTTTAGCTCAGATTCACTCATTGTAGGTACGTCGATTACCGTAGTAAATGTTTTTTGGCTCGGCAGGCCAATCGCCACATCACGTGCCTTTATGCCGCTTTGGCCAATAGCTGTCATTATAATTTCAGATAGTCGCTGCTTAGCTTCAGGTGAATCGCTCGCTGTTGTTTGCGCATCTACCGGCGCATAGCCGTATTTTACTAAGTTCCACGTCTGGCCACTGTGGCTCAGCTGAACCACTCGCACAGCATTCGTGCCAATATCTAGTGCGAAAAAGTCGCCCGCCCCTTTTAGTAATGTCATATGCAATCATTATACATAAGCATTTTCTGAACGGCAACTGTAGTTTTACCCAGAATTTTTAGTGGTACGCAGCACTAAAAACGAGGCGGCAGATCGATAATTCTGTCGGTTGCAGCAACCGGGTTTGGCGTTATATTATTCGAAAATGACGACAGGTACACATCTGGCCGTAAGTTAAATATCTCAGCTGGTTCACTAAGGCTTCGTCTTCCTGCAGCAGACGGCTCCGGGTAAGCGTCGCGGCTACCAGCAGTACGCAGTAAGTACACCTGCGATGCTAGTACCGGCCCATTGAATACTAGCGGATTACCGCACTTGTTAATAGTGAGATCTGCCGAGGCGAAACCGCCAAACTCATCAGGGTTAAAGCTGCTATCGCCACAGGTGTTCAGCACACCGCCAGTAATGAGCCATGGGTCAATCCTAGTAACATTCGAAGCTACCACAATATTATCCGCTTTAATTGCTACACGTGGCAGCTCTTCAGTGGTCTGGTAACTGTCTGCATATGACAAGTTAGTAGCAGTAATAAACACGGTTCCACTCACGTCGTAAATTTTTCTGCCACTTGTAAATTGCGCTGCATTACCGTTATTTATCGTTAGGTCACCTTCAACTTCAATTGGATTAGTGTAATTAAATGAGCTTGTAACGCCGCCGTTAAAATTCCCCAAAATGTTCTGGACATTA
>JALRDS010000010.1 GCA_023259925.1 Candidatus Saccharimonadia bacterium | reverse complement strand
GTACTTATTAACCCTACAGTTGCTGAAACTTTTGGCGATACAGAAGATATGTGGGAGGGCTGTATTAGTTCTGGAGAAGGGGAGAGTACCCTTTACGCAAAAGTGCCACGATTCAAGAAAATACGTTTGCAGTGGCTTGATGAAGCTGCGAAAGAGCACGACGAAGTACTAGAAGGATTCGTTGCGCATGTTGCACAGCATGAAACGGATCACCTTAATGGAATCTTATTTGTAGATAGGGTCGAAAACACAAAAACATATATGCTCGCGGATGAATATAGAAAAATGATAGATACCAAACACGCATCTTCCTAAAATAAACCAGGCAAGCCCACTAAACGTACGTAACATGAAATGTCGCGGCATAGTTATTTTTGATATTATTAAACGATGGTCACAAAAAATCAGCACATTCCTTTATCGCCCATCAAGCGTATAGAAGATCAGCCAGGCTATCGGAGTGTGTATTTTTCTCGGCCTAAAAACTTTGAGTTTCATGCTGGTGACTGGATGGATATTCATTTTGAGAATCTTGAACTAATAGGCGGAATAACCTATTCGTTTTCATCTTCTCCGACAGAAGCTTATTTACGTATATCGTTCCGAGAAGGCATTAGTGAATTTAAAAAAGCCCTACAGTCATTAACGCCAGATCAGCAGCTCTATATTTCACAGTATGGTAATGATTACGACTTTCAGTTGAAAAAGAACCAGTCGAGTGTACTGATTGCGGGTGGAGTTGGCATTGCTCCTTTTCGCAGCATGATAAAGGAGATGTACGATAATAAAGGCAAAAATGAAGTTACACTAATCTACTTGAATCAGAATGAGAACTTTCTTTTCAGGGATGAGCTCGACGTGTGGAGTAATAACTTACCGAACGTAAACTTACATTATATTTCTACCAAAGAACTAAATCGCAAGAAGCGTGAAAAACGTATCCTATCTTTAGTCAAAAACCCGCATCAGAATTTTTACATATCGGGCCCACCAGGCATGGTGGATAGTAATGAACATTTACTTCTAGATAGCGGTGTTCATGTTAAAGATATTCGTATAGACAGCTTTGGTGGATATTGATTCTTAATAAACACTGCCTTAATCTACTATTAATACGTACTTTGTAAAATGAAATACTGTTTGGATTAGAACGCTTTAGAATTAACTACGCATCTAGTCAAGGCCTCGTCCTGCAATAATCAAAACGTCATCAATATAGCCTGTTAAATTATTACCGCCTGTGAGCGCACCAATTTGATTTGTTAAATCAGATGGTGCCGCAATACTGCCAGATGTTGCGACTAGCTTACCATCTACATGCATTTTTAAGGTTGAGTCGCTGTAGAGTAACGATACATAATGCCATTTAGCATCGTTAAGAACATTGCCGCCATTGGCGCTACTCCATGATCCATTATGGCCTGCCCGCAGTGTACAGCTATAGAACGCCGAGCCTTGTCCGCTAATAATGTTGTTACTAGGCGAGCAATTCGTTATTTTTACCCACGCCGCTTTTATATAGTAACTGGCATCGATTCTCGCCGCAGTGTCCACCCGGCTAGACCCATTTAGATATAGTGAGCACCCAGAGCCACTTGGTGTATCGCTTGACCAACTGGCCGTTCCCACAATCGTACCGTTATTGGCGGGTTCGCTCGAATCTCTAACTGTAGAACCGGAACAATCATCGAAGTTATACATAGCAGTCGCCTTAAGAACGTCGGGAGATCTAAGCAGCTGCGCTTGGTATGCCTTAGCACCAGACAGCCGCGCCCTGTCTTGTATGCCGTTATATGCAACAATGCTAATAGCCGCAAGAATCGCAATCACAACAATCACAATCAAAAGCTCTACTATAGTAAAGCCCGACCGTTTTATTTGACAACACTGAATACTACTCATGCTTTTATAATATCACCCAGTATGCCTTTGCGACCAAACTTAGTCTGCCTTGGTTTAAAATAATAAATCTGGTGCTTACGTATTTAGATTCTTACACTTGGTGCCGCAATAATATGTGCGAACAAGCAGAAGACCCTACCTATGCATTCTTTTGATTGTTCGATTTTAACTTTCGTTTACGGGTTCGTTTGATATCCGCTGCATGTCGATTTCGTTTTTTAGCCATTGATTCCTCCGATTCATCAAAGTGTAAT
>JALRDS010000087.1 GCA_023259925.1 Candidatus Saccharimonadia bacterium | reverse complement strand
TAATTAAAAGCAGGTAACAGCTGCTCACTAGCTGCACTGCGTTGGTAGTACCTTTACTATAGCTAACAAAAAAGTTTTCCACAATGTTCTATCTGGTGTAATTTGAACTCGTGGTGATTTGCGGAAACAGGTGAGTAGTTTTCCACAACCTGCCGCCCCATCTGTAATACTGTGGATAACTAAGGCGTTTGTGTGGATAATGCTCACCAATCACACAATGAAATGAATAGTTTCTCAACCACTACCACTTGAGAAATGCAGCAAATTACAGTATAATGACACATTGATATGCCAAAACGAACCCATCAACCACACACTAGGCACCGTGCTAAAACGCATGGCTTCCGCGCTCGTGTTTCCAGCAAGGCTGGTCGCGCTGTGTTGAAGCGTCGCCGCGCCAAGGGCCGCGCCCGTTTGGCGATTTAGTAGCGTTTTCACGCCACTCAACCAAAACTCCCTTACGGTAAGGGAGTTTTTTTGTACTAAGTACTTGGGTATACTAAAGGGATGTTAGCAGAAAAGTATCGATTCCATGGCCATGGCAGTTTGAAGTTTGTGTATAGCCGCGGGCAAGTGGTCCGATCGAAACTATTCATTACTAAGTACACTCATAACCCGCGCCGTAAGCAGCCGCGAATTGCTGTAGTGGTGAGTAAAAAAGTTATGAAATCTGCTGTAAAGCGTAATCGAATTCGCCGGAGGTTATACGAGATTATTCGCTTAGAGCTACCGGGGCTGATTCAGCAAACCGACATTGTATTTATTGTCATATCACCAGATGTTCTGTTGGCTCCACATGCCGATTTACAGGCGGCGGTCCGACGAAGTTTAGTGCAGGCCAACCTCTACAATCAGGGTAAAAACTGATATACTAAAGGGAATATCAGTTACATAGTTAAGGGCGTGTTATGAACATTTTTGAGCTTGTTGTTGTTCAGCCTATATTCAACCTTTTAATCGGCCTTTATGCCGTCCTACCTGGGCAAGACTTTGGTATTGCAATCATTGTATTTACGGTGATTGTACGGTTCTTGCTGTACCCACTGACGCGCAGCATGCTTCACCAGTCGAAAGCGATGCGCAAGTTACAGCCAGAGCTGGCCAAAATCAAAAAACAGTCAAAGGGCAATAAGCAGGCCGAGAGCCTGGCTATGATGGAGCTGTACAAGAAACATGGGGTGAACCCGTTCCGATCAATCGGTATTCTATTGATCCAGTTGCCAATCTTCATTGCACTCTTTCAGGTGATTCAAATCTTCACGAACAACCGAGCGCAAATTGAGCAGTACACCTATAGCTTCCTAGCGGGTATCGATTCAATTAAGCAGGTAATTCAAGACCCAGCAAGTTTCAACGAGAAGCTATTCGGGTTTATCGATCTTACACAGTCTGCATTTGCGAATGGCCAGGTAAACATCTTCTTAGTACTTCTTGCGGTGGTTGCGGGTATTACACAGTACATAATGACAAAGCAAACCATGCCACAAACCGAAAGCAAGCGCCGTATTCGTGACATTATGGCTGAAGCCGCCGAGGGTAAGCAGGCTGACCAGGCCGAAATGAACGCCATCGTAATGCAACGAATGGGTAAGATTCTGCCATTCTTTATGTTCTTTATTATGGTGAGCGTGCCAGGTGCGTTGGCGTTGTACTATGCAGTGTCAAACATTGTTGCAGTGGGGCAGCAAGCCTATCTACTGCGCCAAGATGAAGAAGAGCTGGAAGAGATTGCCGAAGAGGTTCCGGCTAAAGCAGCCAAACCAAAAGCAGTCAAACATACGTCAACAAAAAAATCTGATACTACAAAAAGCGGTGGGGCAACAGTAACACGAATTGTGGCGAAAGACACAAAGGGGAAGTAATACGATGGACCACGAAGCAAGCCTAGCCTACGCAAAGAAATACCTTGAAGATCTACTAAGTTTTTTTGAAGTAAATGTGACGATCGATGCACACGTTGAAGGCGATGTAATCGAACTAATGGTACCATCGACTGAACATAACAGTATTTTGATTGGCCGTGGTGCCGAAACACTCCGCAGTATGCAGTATGCTGTTTCTACGGTACTTCGTAATAAAGACGCTGCTCTGGTACGTGTGAATATTGATATTGCCGACTACAAAAAGCAGCGTGCCGACAAGATAGCCGAACAGGCAAGAGGGTGGATGGAGGCGGTTCGATCTACTGGCGACAGTCACGTCGCGAACCTTAACGCCGCCGATCGCCGAGTGGTACACCAAGTGGCAACCGAATTTGAAGATATCGAAACCTTCAGTGAAGGGGAGGGGCGTGATCGCCGCATTATCATCGCTCAAAAAAGCTCGTAGTACGTTACGCAATAAACATACGTAAAAATCAAATATATGAAATGTCAAAGGTATATTCAACTAAAAGGTTGAATATACGAAAGAGACGGTTAGTTCTCGCCAGATAAGATGCGTAGGTATGCGGTGTGTGTTTGTTCGGCCATGCGTTGCCACGAGTATAGTTTTGCTCGCCCGTAGCCACGTTCAATTAATTTCTCTCGTAGATTTTCATCGGTAAGTATGTGATTGATTGCACGGGTGATGTCTTCTACGCTTTTCGGATTAAAGTATTCAGCGGCATCGCCGTACACTTCTGGCAAACAGGTGGCGTTACTGCTTGCCACCGGTGCGCCGTATACCATTGCTTCTAGGCCGGGTAAGCCAAACCCTTCAGTGAGAGATGGGAATACGTAGGCTCTGGTGTGCTCGTAGAGCCATGCCAGTTGCTCGTCGGGCACAAAACCAGTAAACGTAACGTTTGTATGCCCCTGGCCTTCGCTCCAGGCTTTATTTCTGCCAGCTGGCACACCTGCCTTACCGGTGGTTTTACCTACGAGTACTAATTGCAGTTCAGGATGATTAGATAGCAGTTGCTGATGGCTCTCAATCAACCTGCGGATGTTTTTGTAGTCACTCTGGCTACCTACATACATAATAAATTCTTTATCTTTCATCGGTAAGTATGGTTCCGGTGTCTTACTGCTCACCTTCTCGGCGGCTTCTAGTGTAACGGTCACTTTTTCTGGGTTGATCCCTGCAAACCGCACAATATCGTTTTTTACATATTCGGTTGGGGTAATGACCACCTGGCTTTTTTTTGCCACGCGTTTAAATACAAACTTACCCACCACCTGCTTGGCGCGATAAACAAACCAGTTTTTATCTGACATATAGGTATTCAGTAGCGTTAAGTCGTGAATGGTTGTGACTGTTTTTCCGGTATATAAAACTGGCTGCTGCGGCATGCAAAAATGTACTAAATCCGGGCGTAATTCATCGAGTAACTTCTTAAAACCAAGCTGCTCGGCAAATGAATAGTCGGCAAAATCAGCCACTTTCACGCTAAAATTCGCTGCACTTGGTTGCCAGTGCCTCTCATCTTTTTTTCGGACTAGCACGGTGTAATGGTTGGTAGTATCAATTGTTTGTAAATAATGCAGCAGCCGTTCAACGTAACGGCCAGTTGAAGAGTTGATTATTCGCGCATCGATAGCTATATGGCTCATGCCGTGTGTCCACTTGCTATTCTGAGTCGCTCTATAGCCATTGTTGCGGCGTAGAACAACACGTCCACAGCCGCTGACCATAGCCGACTCGCAACGGTAATTACGAGCGCAATCTCTTTAGGCAGAATGATAGAAAGTAGTACAAGTTGTATACCGTCACGCACCCCTAGTCCGCTCGGAACAAACGGCGTGGCCATACCAAGTGCCCCAGCCAAGCTAGTGGCGCCAATGATATACCAGAACATCCCAGTACCAACATCTGGGGACAAGGAGGCTGCTAATAGGTAGTTTCCGGCCCCAGCGATAACTGCACCGATCACGTACAGCAGATATGATCGAACTACAGATGAGACATTGATAGAAAGTTCATCATATGCCGATTTTCGACGGATGGTTGAGTATGCTTTACGGATAATAAAATTAA
>JALRDS010000074.1 GCA_023259925.1 Candidatus Saccharimonadia bacterium | reverse complement strand
CAATGAGGAGCTCGACGATGGTGAAAGCGCTTCTGCTTATACGCATGATATGAGTATAGCAGATGGGGTTAGCGTAGTTTTATCTCAGTAGTCCCCTGCTCTTTTGCTTGGGGGTTTTGCTGGTTCGATTCGGATGATTGGCTGGCTGGCTTTCGCTTGCGGCTTCTTGTGCGTTTCTTTTTGGCTGGTGTTTGCCCTGCTTCTGGGGTGACTACTTGCGACTGTGCGTTGATTGGCCAAGTGCTTCCTGTAACTTCATTTGGCTTTACGACAGGCGCGTTACTCGCGCCACCGCGCGGCTGCATAAGATTCGATATTTCGGCTTCTACCTCGGTTCGTGGGCGGCTATATAAACGACGTGTGTTTTCGATGATAACTGGTGTATTGTCGGTCTGGGCTTCTGGTAAATTAAGCGTACGTGCACTAAAAGCTGGTGTTTTTTCACCGTTAATTACCATGTTGATAACGAAGTTACGATTGTGCATTTGCAGTAAATCTAATGCTTCGAAATTCGGCTCGAATTGCTTAGAAAGAATCGGCGCATCGTCGGCTGACACACGGAAGCAGATCATGGTACCAACATTGCCAAACACTGCATCGCGTACACTTTCACTCATTTGGCTGATATATTGGTTCGCAACCGTTAAATTCAAGCCGTATTTACGTGCTTCAGACAGAATGGTGGCAAATGAATCGGTGGCAAAGTTCTGGAACTCGTCTACGTACAGATAGAATGGACGACGATCTTTGATGTCAGGAATATCTTGCCGGCTCATAGCAGCCAGCTGAATTTTAGTTACTAGGAACGATCCAAGGATACTTGCGTTATCTTCACCGATCAGTCCCTTGGAGAGATTTACAATTAGGATCTTACCTTCGTCCATTATCTGGCGAATGTTAAATGTACTTTTTGGTTGACCAATAATGTTTCGAATAACAGGGTTGGCCGTAAAGGCACCTACTTTATTTAGTACAGGAGCGATCGCCTCGGCTTGAAACTTGTCGTTCCAGCTGGCGAATTCCACGTTCCAGAATTGTAGTACGACTGTGTCGGTGCAACTTGCCAGTACCTCTTTACGGAATTTTTTGTCCGTGAGCATACGGGTAATATCCAGCATGGTCGTGTTTGGATGGTCGAGGAGCGCTAGGATGGTGTAGCGTAGAATGTACTCAAGACGCGGTCCCCACGAGTCGCCGAACATACGTTTCAATACTCCGATTACCTCAGAGCTAATGTTCGTTTTTTGGTTCGGGTCGGTTACTTCGAGTGGATTAAAGCCAAGTGGATGCGCGGTGTCGGCTGGATTGAAGTAGACGACATCTTGCGTGCGCGCACCTGGGATAAACTTCATGTTATTAACTGCAAAGTCTCCATGCGGGTCAATGATAGCGTAGCCTTGTCCGTGAAATACATCGCTGAGTGCGAATAGCTCCAATGTACCACTCTTCCCCGCCCCGGTCTGCCCAATAATATATACATGTCTTGAGCGGTCATAGCGGAGCATACCGAACTGGTGGTTAATGCCACGGAAGTTGGTGACGCCAAATGCAGAAATGTTTTCATCGATAGCATCGTTTCCAGTAATTACTGGCAGCTTTGAGGGTGGTTCGGCTGTTTTTGAGCTTGCCCATACAATATTCGGCGTCTCAACATTAGTGTGAGGCAGGTGGAACACAGATGCCAACTCTTCAATATTCAGAATATAGCCACTGTCGGCAAACATACGTGACTTATAGGCAGTTAAGTCTTCTTTTTTAAAACTGCCGGTGCCAGCTTTAAACCCATTTAAGTTGGTAGAGTTATATTGTTTAAACGTACCAACGAGTGCTTGAATTCGCTGCTTAGCGCTTGTTTCGCTCTCACCTAAGTAAGCCAAGCGGATTTTTACCTGGTACCCCAGTTTAGTGGCTTTCTTTTCTACTTCGCTAATCCGAGTTTTATCGCGTTCTGATAATTCCTTCGGTCCACTACCGCCGGCACCCTCTTCAGGTGGTTTCCATAATGCCTCAAAAAACGTACCAATCCATCGAAAGTTAATACCGTTGCTGCCTATGAGTAGGCCAAATGGGTTTCCGCCCTTAAGGCTTTGTATCCATCGCTCACTTCCTTCGTGCCATTCATCGGCAATTGGCCGAACAAGCACTTGTATCCACAGCTCTTCCCCACTGGACTCTAGTTTGGCGAGTGTGCCGGTTATACCAGCAAGAGGGTCTACTTCAAAGCTTTGGAATGTTTTAATTGGCAAAAACTCCGGCCCAGTTAGGTTGACTTCGGTGGTATGGACTACTGAGTGTCGCCGTTCATGGCTGACATAATCTTCATCGGCGGCATGTATTTGCACTGTCGGGTACTGCGAATAGATTTGCCCCTCTACAAAGCTTTGCAAGTCTTTCGGGGTCCATACATAAAATCGAATTTGCCCATTGACTGAAGCAATTTCAAAACTAAGGTGTTCTTGCACACCTTTATTCAGTTTTAGTTCAGCTTTATCGCGTAGAATTCCATGCAGGCTAGCAAACAGTTGTTCTGCGGCGAGTTCGGATTTATCATTCGCCTTAGGGATCTCCAGGATAAGCAAGCTACTTTCATGATCGGCCAATGGTGGAGCTACTCGATAGTTGCGCCATGCAGCGTACAAAAGCACCAGAACAATTGGCAGCCAAACGTACCATTGTAGGAGTGTTTCTATGATCCAAGAGAGTATTGACATGATGGCTCTTAACTCCTATTGTAGCACCTTTAATAGGGCGCTTGGTGGTGCTTTTTGCTTATGTTTTTATACGTGTTATTTGGTAGGTTCAACGAGTTCGTAGGTTGCTTTTGAAACGCGCTTGAACTGTGGTTTCGACTGAAGGTTCAAAAGAATTGTCGTCTCTTTTACTTGACGGCTGTCGAGGACCCGCTTAACAATCTCATCACGGTGGAGTGGCTCACCAGCTTTACGGAGTACATCACTAATAATATCGGCAACGGTCCCTTTGCTATATCCCCAGCTATCGAGTGCATAAATACCACGTCCTATCAGTACAAAGCGCTTATCTTTAATAAGTTCATTGTGAATTGCTTGGGTGGTAACGTCTTTTCGTTTGAAGTCGCTTTTTTTAATAGCTTTTGCAATGTCTGAAAAATGCATTGGCGTGCCATTATCAGCCAAAATAACATATATTTTGTCGCGGATGTTCTTTGGGTTTACAGTCGGCCATTTGACAAGTCCCCAATGGTCTTTTAAGCTAGCCAGCTTTTTCGACGTACTTGCAAGAGCGCGCACGTGGTCTGGGTGTTCATGTGTCAATTTATCGTGCAGGGACTCAACGCTAATTGGTT
>JALRDS010000035.1 GCA_023259925.1 Candidatus Saccharimonadia bacterium | reverse complement strand
TGATCTTATTCAGGAAGGGAATACTGGCCTACTCCGCGCCGTAGAGAAGTTTGACCCAGACACAGGATTTAAGTTTAGTACCTATGCTACCTGGTGGATTCGCCAGGCAATCACGCGAGCAATCGCCGATCAAGCACGGGTAATTCGTATTCCTGTACACATGGTAGAAACGATCAACAAGCTACTTCGGACACAGCGACGCATGACGCAGGACTTAAACCGTGAGCCAACCATTGAAGAACTTGCCAAAGAGCTTGAAATGGAACCCGAGAAGGTTGAGTACGTTATTAAGATTAAGCAGGACATTCAAAGTCTTGACGCTGGTGTGGGCCGCGATGGTGAAGACGAAGATTCAGTATTGCAAGACTTCATTGAAGACGAGGACTCAGCCACTCCAGAAGAATCGGCTACAACTCAGTTGCTAAAAGAGCAGGTGCAATCAGTTCTTTCGACACTCAGCGATCGTGAGCAAAAGATTGTTCGTATGCGCTTTGGGCTTGATAACGGTAAAAGCCATACCCTAGAAGAGGTAGGGCAAGAGTTTGCTGTTACTCGTGAGCGTATTCGTCAAATTGAAGCCAAGGCGCTCGCGAAGCTTCGTAAGCATAAAGATGCCAAGAAACTCCACGAATATCTTAAGTAATGCTCATGCTATACTGATAGTATGAAACTGTCTCGACAATATGTGTTGGGCTTTACGATCGTAGAACTATTGATCGTGATAGTTGTTATCGCGATCCTAGCGGCAATAAGTGTAGTTGCATATAACGGTGTGCAAAATCGTGCGAGGGATAGTAGCAGACAAAGTGACATATCTGCTCTCGCGAAAGCGTTTTCTTTATATAAAGTAGACAACGGGACTGCTGCCGGTTTGGGAAGTGGCTGTGGTAGTAATGGTGACGGGAATGGATGGGTGCACCATGACTACGATGGCAATGGTCCTTATAGGTCTATGATGCAGTGTCTGATCGACGGTGGTTACGTAAAGCAAGCACTAAATGACCCAAAGGCTAGTAGTGGCTGTACAACATTAAGTGCTGGCCCCCCTTCTCAGAGCGATTGTTTTTATTATATGAAGTATGAATGCGGTGGTGCAACGTGGCTCTATGCAAATCTCGATTCGATGCCGTGGTCAACGACGGATACCGATAGTGCTTGTGTTACAACTCTAGATAGTTCCTATGGAATGAACTACTACTTGCGAATTAATTAGAAGTTGTTATTTACCATTGCTTCAGACAAAATATTTCTCGCATAAACTAACACCACGCCAAGTAATTCTTGGGGTGGTGTATGTGATGTAGGCGTATATTACGGTGCCATTTCACCGTTCATGGCGGCAATAATTGCACCGGCAAAAAGGACGGTAAGCAGGGCGCCGATAACTGTGAAAATGATACCAAGTATCAAGCCGACAGTACCTAGCGTTGTAGAAGCACCAGCAGCGGCTGATTTTTTCTTTGAAAGAACACCAAGCACGATACCAATAACTGCGAACCCAATTAAGCTAGCGACGATACTTAAGATACCGAATAGTTGGCCTGGGTTTTGGCCATGCACGGCTGGTGTAGCTGCAACTGGAGCTGCGACGGGGGTAGTATCTTGTACTGGTTCGCTAACTGGCTGCTCACCAAAACTTGCAGGTTGAACTGGCGTTTCTACCGGTGCGGCTACGGGTGGTTCTACTGCTGGAGCCACCGAAGGTTCTTCGACCGCCTGCGGGGCGGTTGGCGCTTCGGTAGTGTAGTCAGGCTGTGGAACAGGCGTGCCCTCTGGTTCGTTTTGTGGTGTGAATGATTGTGGCTGCTGGTTTGGATCCATGCTAGTTCCTTGCTTTTTATTAAAATTTAAAGGTTAGCAATATTCTACCATAAGCAACTTGACTAGTCGACAAAATTACAGTGCTTGAGTACATCGTGCAATTGGCTATGTAGCCAACTTACATCTTTGTCATTATGAATAAAATAATCAGCAATAGCGATTGGGCCGCCTTTTTCAAGGTTTTCAATCTCTGACCAGTCGCGTTCGTCTACTTCCTGTGATGTCATTGGGCGTTCAGGGCGCTTCGCCATACGGGCTTTTCGTTCATGTTTTGGAGTTACAATAGCGATAACAGTCATGGCACCGGGAAACTCATGCTTGAGAATTTTATACTCACTCCATGAG
>JALRDS010000083.1 GCA_023259925.1 Candidatus Saccharimonadia bacterium | reverse complement strand
AAAGGTCGTGGTACGGTTGCAACTGGTCGTATCGAACAGGGTGTAATTAACCTGAACGAAGAAGTTGAAATCGTTGGTGTTAAAGCTACTCAAAAATCAGTGGTAACTGGTATTGAGGCCTTCAAGAAGAACCTTGACAAGGGTCAAGCTGGTGACAACGCTGGTCTACTTCTTCGTGGTATCGAGCGTGAGCAAATCGAACGTGGTCAGGTTATTGCAAAGCCGGGTTCAATTACTCCACACACAGAGTTCGAAGCTGAAGTCTACATCCTTAAGAAGGAAGAAGGCGGTCGACACACTCCATTTGCTAAGGGTTACAAGCCACAGTTCTACTTCCGTACAACTGACGTAACCGGTGAAGTTGAACTTCCAGCCGACAAAGAAATGGTAATGCCAGGTGATACTCTTACTTTCAAGGTAAAACTCCTCGCTCCTATTGCTATGGAACAAGGTCTTAACTTCGCTATTCGTGAAGGTGGTAAGACTGTTGGTGCAGGTGTGGTTACTTCTATCACAGCGTAGTAACTGTATGTATACTGCAAAAACACTCCCTGCGTAAGGGGGTGTTTTTTATTAAGGAAAACCCCGCTGTCATTCGAGACAACGAGGTCTCCAGAATACTTATCGCGGGGCGAGGTTGATTTTGATTCGTGGCGGCAGAATCTTGCGGAAGGTGAACTCTGCGGTGACGCGACTGCCGAGCTCTCTCGAGAGCCGACGCTCTAGACTGTGCCTCAGAGATGTACCGTGTTCAGGAAAGTTGAACGGCATACTCTGCCTCAGGCTGAGCGTATATACGCCCATAGTCACTCCAGTAGTCGCGTATTCTTGAGTATACTCTCGTATCTCATGTGCAATCTCTGCAGCTACTAGTTGACGTGCTCTGTGATACTTTCTCACGTTGTCCGACATGTGCCTCTCTTTCAACAAAGGAACAAAATCAACTGGTTTACTATACAATAAACATCTCTGTAACACAATAACGCTCTAGACTTACGTGCAGGGGTAGTGTATGATTAGACTTGTTAAAAATTACATAAACAACTCATGTAACTGATGTCTTTTACCAGCTTATATGAGGTTATTATGTCGCATATATACCGCGTTAGTGTATAAGGAGTTATAACTATGGTTAAAGACGAAGGTCTGAAGATTCGTATACGCCTTAAAGCGTATGATCACAAAGTGATCGACCAATCAGCAAAGCAAATTATCGATACAGCTGTTCGCACAGGTGCTAGCATAGCTGGCCCGGTACCGCTGCCAACTCGTAAGAGTACGTTCACGGTAATCAAAAGCCCGCACGTATATAAGACTGGTGGTGAAAGCTTTGAGATGCGTGTTCATAAGCGACTTATTGATATCACTAACGCAACCCCAAAGACTATTGACAGTCTGCAAAACCTCAGCTTACCAGCTGGTGTAGATGCAGAAATTCGCATGTAGTAAGATTGCATTAAAAAATCGCTGGCACTTGCCAGCGATTTTTAATTTCTTATTAGTATTAATTCTTCTTTTTAGCCATTTCTAGCTCTACAGCATCTAATGTACTGTATGTGGCTGAGCTAGCGTCTATTTCGTCGTACAGTTTTTGAATGTCGGCTTGTAGTTGCAGTATCCACATAGCGAACAGAATAACTACGCCACCGAGTACCATCCAGTAAACAGTTTCACGGTTCACGCGGAAGGTCATAAAATCTTCACTTGAACGCCGTAGTTTTATATGTTTGGTTACGCGGCTCTTCGACTGTGCCGAAGCTTTAGGTGCTTTATTTCCCGTTGATTTTGTTGAAGTCTGTACAGCAGGCTTCTTCTTCGCCGGAGCTCTCTTGGTTGTTGTCTTCTTTGTAGCCATGCCTATAGTATACACGCTTGTGCTAAAACTAGGTATAAAATACAATTAGTTGAATGAAGAAATCTTCCAAATCAAAAAAATCTAATACATATCGATTTCATGAACGCGTATTCGAGAGCGATAGCACCTATTTTTTAAAACTTGTTGTCGTAGTACTGCTTGGTACGCTGTGGTTGAAATTTTCCGCTCCTGTGTCGTGGGTAGGCTTCACTATTGGCGCCTTGCCGCTAGGTCTTCTTTTGGGTTTTCTAATCGTACGTGCTTTTGAGCATCATCAGGAAGATCGTAAAATCTGGTATGCCGTCCTACTCGTTGTTGGTGTAATAAGCTATTTCGTACCGGCTGGCATTATAATTTAAGGTATTGAATAAGCCTGCATACTTGCGGGGCACACCAACCGTGTTGTTGGGGCCCCGCAGTGTACGCAGGCGTTAGAACTGGTGGTAGATCATCAAAATGACGATGCGACCTTGCTGCTTGAGGTAGTGTGACACCTCGGCGTTACTAGGAATCCCGTCGTAGCTCCGCTTCGTAACCTTGCCATTCTTATGGCAGATTGTGAAGCTGACGATACTTCCATGTCTTGCGTAGTCAACACTAATGGCGCGTGCCCGTGGCTTGATTGTTTCTTTCAAGTACGCTACCACAGCGTCGCCATCGTTGTTTTGGAACTCATCAACGAGTACGGCAGCCACAACAGACCTTCCTTCGTAGGGAATCTACCAACTCAAATAAAATATAATAATAATAGGCAATTATATACTTAACGTTACCAAATTATAAAGAATTGACGGAACAGTCATTATTCTTCTATATCTTCTCGCTGTTTTTTAGCCCACTTTTTTAGTTTTTCATTACTAATTGGTGGCGAAGTAGCCATTTTCTTAACATTATCCTCGAAAGTACCACCAATCCGTACGCGACGCTCATTCTCACGCACAGGCTTTTCCATATAAGCCTCAACATCGGCTTGCAGGGCTTTTATTTCTTCTTCGGTCGGCTTTTTATAGCTCATACCATCAGTATACCAAACACTACTTATAGCTTTTCGAGAGCGTCTCCTGACGTCAAGGTGAAGAGAAGATTATCTACCATCCGAGATATAATCAAGCTATGGATTCTTTGCAAAAAGCCAAACACCTCATCGAAGCCTTACCGAAAACCGCCAGAATCATTGAGCTTGCGGGACCGACACCTCCGGGTAATGAGTTTCTCGAAACCAACAAGATACGACTTGTCGCCAAACCGCTTATCACCAACCGAGAGAATCCGGTGTTGTTTTACGGATTGCCGCCATACCCTAAGAAATTGCCTGTTGATGAAATCGCTGACATTCATCATCTTCGTTACACGGACGTGGATATGTTCCTGTGTTCCTACCTGACATGGTTTAATGATCATCGCTACAATTCAAAGACGCTTTTCAAGCGCTGGATTGCCACGCTTCACTACAAACTACGTTACGTACAGTCACGCTCCAATCCGCATATCTCTCTATTTCGAGAAACGGCTAAGGCACTCAAGCCGAAGGGTCTATTGCTCGTCGAGGGGCTGCGTAATGATGACTTTGCAATTGCTAAGAAGTGTGGTTTTACGGTCGTGTATAAAGACGAAGATGACACGGCACTGTTTCAGCGATCGTAGCTATTTATTCGCTACTCGCTGATATGCGTCCAGATCGATATTGAGCCGCGTAACAAATGCTTGTCCGGCTTCTTCAAGCGCAATCATTAAATCGACAATATCGTACGGACTGCCGAGTGCTTTTGCCGCGAGTACTGCCATTTTCAGCTCAAGCCATTCCTGTGCGTCGGCTTCGTTGTCGATCGTATCTCTCACGACATCGAGTGCATGGCTTACGTTACCGAGTCGCCACCTACAACGCTGCAGATAGTCTGCTTCCGATATCGTGCCGTCGGGGTTAGATTCTGGCCATGAAGTTTGTGGCTCTTCGGGGCTATCTAGGACTTGTTGCTCAAGAGTTACTTCATCGGGTATTTCAACAGTAGCGTCAAGGATTTTGATAGTGTAATCTAAGTCATCCTCAGGCAGAGTCTGAGTTGTTTCGTAACTTCGTGGCATGAAGTTCAACTCGTTCATGGCTATATTATATCACGTAATGTACCTTTATGTCAAACATCATCCTAGTAATGATTGTTGCTTCATGGTGCGGATAACAAAAGTAAGTAGTGATGATACAATCAGAGCATAAGCCTAAACCAGATACTATTTGGCATGGTTTATGAAATCCATAGAGAAATAAAAGCTCGTCATGAGTCGCTATTTCTCTATGGTCATCACTGGAAACGGTGGTGGGTAGCTTCGGCTATCACTCGTGGCGGGCTTTTTGTATTTACGCCCTCACTCTATAGAGAAAGGATGCATCGCATGGCGAACAACGATCAACCGCAGGAATCACTTACGCAGGACGAAATAGCAGCCCTCCAGTCATGGAGTAGCATGGGCTCTCCTGGTGCCGCGCCGACTACGCCTTATATTCCTAGTGATGAGCAACGATCAAGACTCCAGTTAATCAAACAACCACGCACGATACCCGTCGATTGGCATTTCGGACTCGATGCATACCACAAGTTTAAGTACGGTCATCGGGCACACGAACAAGAGGACAAGTGGAATATCTATCTTGAGGACAATGCCCTTCTTTTTCATCGTAGCTGGACGGGTAATGAAATCTTTCGTTTTGCCCTGAGTCCAATACGCGAAATGCACGTTAGCCAAGACCAATCACTGCAAGATTATAAACACTATGCGGTTACGAGCTTTGAGGTCGAGCAAGACCCTGAAGTGTACAAAGCAACGGATGATCAGCAAATAACAAATGAACTACTTGCTGTATTAAAAGGTATCTTTGGCGTAAGTCCTATTCCTATTGCACGTCCTGAGCAATCGGAATCTACTAATCAAACACCCCGTGAACGAACCGCCAACTCTACAGAGATAGCCGATGAAGTTGCGAGCTACCTTGATTATATGAATGCCGTTAAGGATATTAGCGATGGACTACAACGATTGACACCACGATACGTTATTGATGAGGCTCAGGCTCCCGTCAAAGAAATTGCCGATGGGCTTGCTTACTATATTTTCGATGGCGGTTCACCGAGTGCTTTCAGAAAATCACTCATCGGTGCTAGTCAAGCACACCCTAAACCAGCTCGATACATTATTGTTCGTACTCACTCGCAAAACCCAGCGAACGAAAAAGCCCCGTATCTCCAGGCATTTTGGGTAGTGGTGCCGCATGGCTCAGAACTTGGTGCGACGATAGATGACAATTATGATCGCCGTGTCGAACCACTCACAAAGGGTCATTACAGCGGCTTAGATCATAAACTCGTAAATGAGCAGTTCGGTAACACTATTTTTGACGCCTTTGCTCCACGCTCAAAATATGAGCGGTCATTCTGGCTACCAACTAAGAAGTTCACCACTCCATCACTGGTGATGTTTGCTTATCTTAAAGAAGATAAGCGTCCGGATGGCTGGGAGAATACTAAAGACAGAACCCCGATGATGTGGTTTGCGAAAGACTTCAAAACGAGTACGCTTGTCGGCTCGGCATATAGTAAGGTGGCAACACTCTATCCTGAGTTTAAGGCTGACCAGCTCAAGCCCATGAAGGTACATATTCCCGAAAAGCAGGCGTTTGAAGCCTGGCGCAAAGACCTCAACACTGCAGCCGACGCTTACTTTAATGGCAGCACTTTAGATAAAGAGGTGGCTCGAATGCTCTTCCTAAGCCTTCCTTCCGTGATTCCACCAGAATACCAAAAATGGGTCGTCGAGTACTTTGGTGACTTCTGGAAGTTCCTTCGTTCGCATTTCTTAGATACAGATCAAACCCAAACGGAACAGAAGGAGCCCTTGCAATAGTATCGCTCGAAAGATGGTATAATATTTCTTGAAACGTAGCGTACGCAGGAAATAAACATCATGTCAGAACTTGGCCCCTCATCATTCGAACAACCTCGCTCAATGGACAGTCCTGGGCGGAATGCAGACATGCCGTTTGGCAATCAGGAGGTGTACGGTAGGGGTGTAGATCCACTCGGCCGTAAGTCTGAACCAGCACCGCCACAAGACCCTATCAAGCGCGAACTATTCGATAGGTTTGGCCCCGATTATGATGAAGGCGATATAGACTACGATGACCTGCCGGATTACGGTGCCGACACTGGACACATAGACACTGAATTCTTTGCCGATCCCGACCAAAATGCCGAACATCTTGAAGCCGCTAGTGCTGAGGTACGTCACTCAATCCATCAAATTGAAGCAACTGAAACAATAATCGCTCAAAACACGGGCGAACACGACCAAGAGCTTGTCGATAGCGTTGATCGCTTTTTAGTAGACCACGCCGAACACGCAGTAGATATCGATGCATCAGATAAGGCAGATATTGTCGAAACTGCCCTCATCGAAGGTGCGCTTGAAGTGACTGGCGATCGAAAAGAAGCAACTGAAAATCCCATTCTCAAGCTTGAAAAAGACGGCTATGACCAGCAAGTGACCGAGGGTGTTAAAAAGCTGCACGAAGAAGGCGCGACGCTACCTGATGGCGAATCTGCCGCCGAAGTAGTCGCTAATATCGTTGATGAATACGAAAAACAAGCCGGCCAAACTGAACGGCTTGCGGCTGGCGACCAGCGTGATGCGGCTGTGCAGCAATATATGCAGGGTGCCTCTAAAGAAGATGTCCTCCAAAAGACAGGCATGAATCCGGCAGAACTCACCAATGTCATTCGGAATCTTCCGCCTGAAACGCAGGAGTATTTAAAAGATATGCGTAAAAAGTCGCTCGGTGAAAATGCAGCAGCGGAATCACAAGAAGTGTCTCAGTTTAGTAACACGGAACTTGAGAGCGCCTTCGTATACGGTATTCAAGAAGATAGCGGCATGTCTCAGGAGCAGGTCGATACCTGGTATAACTCCCTGCCTGAAGATCAGCAGCAGTATTTCGCCGAAGGCAAACGAGAGATGAGCCAGCAAGCCGAACAAGTCCATGAATTAGAAGCGAGAGTTGAGGCAAATCTTGAAACGTCCGCCCCTGAACTGCTTGAAGGCAGGTTGCCAAAAGAATTAGCCGACCGTATTGGCTCGGAATATGTCATTGGTCTACGACAGCTTGGCAGTGATGAAGCCAGTGAAGCTCAAGAAAAACTTGCTGCCGACGGTGGTGTCGATGTTGCCAACCTCAGCTTGACGCAAAGCTTTAATGTCATCAAAGAAACGGATGATGATTGGACTACCAAAGGTACAGTTATTCGAGGTTACTACGGCGTACAGGGTGGCGGTAAGTTTGTAATTGCTGTACCGCTTCACGGTGCCGATAGCCCTACGACCGCTTATGAATCCGTGCCGGATATGCAGCAAGAACTCCGAACACGCTCAGACCCCAATCACCGAGCGGTCAATCCGAAATACGTTGCAGGCTTTATCGATGGCGAGGGAGTCTTCCATCCAAACGAGAACTTTATGCGCTCGAATGAGGCGAAACTATCTGGTGAATCTGCCCCCAGCACCCCAATGGTAGAGGCAGTAGAGCCTCAAGAATCCACCAATCCTTACGAAAAATTAAGTGTCGAACAACTTACAGCAGTCCGCGATAATATTGCCGACTCAATCGTACAAGGTATCCGTAAGTATGATCCTGCCGACGTGATCCGAGCGAGTGCAAATCTTGCAGCAATCCAGCGAGAAATCCAAGCTCGCTCTCCTGAGCAAGCTACTCGCCAGCGCGGAGAAGTCGATGGTGCCGTTACCTACATTACCGAACCAGACACAGCAGTCATTCAGAAAATAGTTTCAGAACTTCAGAAGATCGACGGTGCGCCGAATATTGCCCGTAAGCTCTACGGAGGCCTTGAAATACCGGCATCGAGTGAAGAAAACCAAGAAGCCCGACTGCAAGCCATGGAACTACAAAGCTTACTAGCTAGCGTATCTCGTGAGATACGAAACGTGACTGGATCTGAATTTAGTGAAAGTACCAACCCTTACGCATCCATGAAGAATGAAGAGCTTTCTGTAACTGTTGATCGACTGAAACAAACTATTCAAGATCTCACCGCTCAAGGTGCAGATACAACGGAGTATAGGAACAGACTAGCCCAAGCGGGACAGATTATTAATGCTAGAAGATAGCTTGCATTGATCTATAATGCACCATTCGCAAGCGAATAGTGCCAACCTCCCAAATGGCAAGCCATTTACGAGGTTACGGGTATTAGCGCCCTTAGTGTTGCGAGCTCAGGCGTATCATCCATATCAACCTTGCTCCAAATCTTGTCAGTCAGCTTCGTAGCCTCGCTAAGCTGTTGGTTAGTGGTCGTAGCAAATACAAGCTCATCATCCCACGCATTGCTCAGAATACGCTTCATCTGCCGACTAAGCTTCTTCTGGAGCTGCGTATTTTCACAAATAGCAAGTACAGCTGGGAATTGCTCATCTTCTTCCCAATCACCACTCTCCTTGAAGTTCACATAGTTTCTGGTTTTTCTAACACTCACAAAGAATGGTTTTGTACCATCCCAAATGTCTATGAAGTAATGCTTGGCTGGAGTTTCACCGTGAGCCGGTATTTTTAGATGTAAGTCCGGTGTCCATGTTGGGTAGGAATCAAACTGAGCCATGTAGCTTTTGGTAAGAATCTCGACCTTGCTGCCGTAGATAGTGCGTAGCTGCTTAGATGCATCGGTAACGGCAACCGTGTGGCGTAAGAAATCATCTGACACTGTTTTGTTCTTGTAGAGGCTTTTGGTCGACCATTGGTTGGTGGTGTTTGGTTGTGCTACTTCAAGTGCTCGTGCGCCTTTAGGTGTGATGTAATACTCGGCAGGACGACCAGCAAGCTTGTATGACTTTTCATAACGTTTACCAATTAACTGCTGTTCTTCGAGAATCTGGAGCTTGTTCTGGATAGCTTTGGGGCTGGGCTTCTTAAATGAGTGGGCTAGTTGTTTGGCTGTGCAGAAGCGATACCAATACAGTAGGTGTAATGTTCTGACTTGCTGCTTGTTTAATGGTCTGCGATACTTCACACCCGACTTATTCTTACTAGCTTCAACAACTACTACTTCACTCATATCCAACAATCAATACTTACTAATTTAGGCCTAACTACATCACTATATCTACTCAAATACCCAACTAAACCACTAACCATATAATTCACTAAACCTACACCAAAACTACTACTCACAACCATCTATCCATCTCATCGTATCTTCTTCTCTATATTTATATAGAATGAGAGGCAGAAAAGAAAGAAGAAAAATAAGGTGTTATTAGAGAAGTTATAGGTTGGGTATCGGTGGATAAGTTTAGTTTTATTTACGGATAAGAGAATTGTAGGTCAATCGTTTACCGTTTACGTGGCTAAACCAGCTCTCAAAGCGTTCGCCATCAGTCATAGCCCGAGTGTTCCAGCGGTAACTATATTCGTCACAGTAGAGTTGCAAATGTTTGGCACTGACGTGATGATAAATGCCGTTAATGCCACGTTTCAAATGTGACCAGAAGCTCTCTGCTGTGTTCGTACTGGCCGTGCCGTTCACGAATTCTTTGACGCCGTGATTAACGCTCTCGTGTTTAAAACCGAGCTTTGGTAGTGTGCGATACGGCATGTGCTCGTCTGTATAAATTGTGGCGTTGATGTTGATATGTTTACAAGCTAGCGTCATGAGCGTATTACTGCCGGTGTCTTTTGTGGTAATAGCTCGTAGATTGCCACCGCGTTCGACCATGCCAACAACCGGCGTTTTAATGTTCTCGCTACCATAGCCTTGTGCGCCTTTGCCGGTGAGGGTTTTGAGACGCTTGCTATGGTGCTTGTTGCTGTCTTTACCGCCAATGTAGGCTTCGTCCATTTCGACTTCACCATCGAGCAACTCAAAGCTGTCGTTTTCATATACATAGCGAATACGCTGAAGCATAAACCAGGCCGTCTTTTGGGTGACATCTATAAACTTACCAAGTTGAATTGAGGAAATACCTTTTTTGTAACTGCCACATAAGTAGATAGCAAGAAGCCACTTTTGCAAAGGCACAGGGCTATCTTCGAAAACGCTCCGAGTGCGGACGGTAAAAGTATTACGGCAGCTGGCACACTTGATGCGTCCACTCGCTAGTTTGTACGTTTTAACGTCAATCTCGCCACATTTTGGACAAGTTACACCATGAGCCCAACGACTCTTAAAGAGGAAGTCCTGACATTGCTCCTCAGTGCCAAGCTTTTGATAGAATTGGATGAGATTGAAGCTTTCCATACCTCTGGTGTATCAGGGGTAGATGGTAACGTCAAGTATATAATTGCCTAATAATATTAAAGTGTCAAGGTTGAACCGATGCTTCCTGAGCTCTATAAGTAGTTGACGAATCAGGGTAATTTATGCTACTGTGATATGGTAACTTATTACGTAATAACAACTCGTTCTTGGTGAATGAGAAGGTCCAGCAGGGTAAACTAACGTTTTCCCGAAGGAAACCGCTCGCCACCAAGAATTTTAAGTGGGAGAAAAGAAGGCATGAAAGCACTTCTCGGCACCAAGATTGGTATGACCCAGATCCTGGCTGAAGACGGTACAGCAACACCTGTTACCTTGATTCAAGCTGGCCCTGTTACTGTGACTCAGGTGAAGTCCGTCGACATCGACGGCTACAACGCAGTACAGGTTGCATTTGGTTTGGGTAAGAACCTGAGCAAGGCCGTCGCTGGACACGTTAAGGCCAGCAAAACTTCGCCGAAGCACATTCGGGAATTCCGCGTTGAAGAGTTGCCAGCCGACCTAACCGTTGGTGCAACCATTGACGTAAGTGCATTTGCACTCGGTGACGTAGTTGACGCTACGGGCACATCAAAAGGTAAGGGGTTTGCCGGTACGGTTAAACGCCATAACTTTAATACATCAAAGAAGACCCACGGTGGTAACGGCAATGTTCGTCGCCCAGGTTCTATCGGTTCGATGTATCCACAAAAAGTCTTCAAGGGTAAGCGCATGGCCGGCCGCATGGGTGGTGAGCGCGTCACTGTGAAGAATCTTGAGGTTGCCTACGTAGACCTTGAGAATAACTTGATTGGCCTAAAAGGTGCCGTTCCTGGCCCTCGTAAGAGCCTGATCGTAATCGGAGGGAAGGCATAATGGCTGAGACTACTCCAAAAACAACGCTACCGAAATCAACATTCGCTGTCGAGGTAGAAAACCACGAGCTTTTGAAGCTTGCGTACGATAGCTACTTGGCGAACAACCGTGGCGCGAACGCTACTACGTTGCAACGTGGTGAAGTACGCGGTGGTGGTAAAAAACCATGGAAGCAAAAGGGTACTGGTCGTGCACGATTTGGTTCATCACGAAACCCAATCTGGCGCGGTGGTGGTATTGTATTCGGACCTCGCGGGAACGAAAACTACACTAAAAAGCTTTCAACAACGTCAAAGCGTGTTGCTGTAAAACAGGCATTAAGCCTTGCTAACAAAGCAAAGAAGATTGTCGTTGCTGATGTTAAGACAACTGGTAAAACTGCTGAAGTAGCTAAGTACTTAGCCGACAGTAAGTTTACTCGTAAAACCCTAATTGTGGTAGACGAGAAGACACCGGAACTCTTGCGAGCTACGAGCAACTTGCAGAACGTTGCACTCGTACGAAGCACCTACCTAAATGTGTACCACATCCTAAACGCTGACCACATTGTGATTGCACCTGCTGCAGTAGCAACAATTGACAGTTGGTTGAATGGAGGTACTAAGTAATGAGTCATCTAATTATTACCCCGCGCGCTACTGAAAAAGCGTATGGCCAAAGCCTTAAGAATACCTACGTATTCAACGTTCCGCTTGACGCGAACAAGCAGCAAATTGCTGAAGCTGTCGCTGAGCAATATGACGTGACTGTTAAGTCAGTGACTACTGCCGTACAGAACGGTAAGGCTATTCGCTACTCTCGTAGCAAGAATCGTTACCCAGGCACAACAACTCGTAAGGATTCAAAGAAAGCTTACGTAGTTCTAGCCGAAGGCAGCTCGATTCAACTATTTGAGCAGGCCGAAGCGCAGACTGAGGAGAAGAAGTAATGGCAATTAAGCAATACAATCCTACTACCCCAGCTCGACGAGGCATGACAAGTGAAGATTACAGTCAGATTACGACTCGTAAACCACTAAAAAGCCTGATTAAGAGCAAGAAGCAAAACGCTGGTCGTAACAACCAGGGGCGTATCACTACCCGTCACCGTGGTGGTGGTGTAAAGCGTCACTACCGTTTGATGAACCACGGTCTTGCTGATGGTTTGAAGCTAACAGTTGAAGAAATAGAATATGACCCTAACCGTTCAGCACGTATCGCTCGTGTTAAGGACCAGCACGGGTTGTACCACTACATCTTGGCTGACACGAGTATGACAAAAGGAAAGACAATCGAAAGTGGCGTTAACGCACCTATCGAAACGTCTAACCGTATGCCACTCGCTAAAATTCCTGTAGGTACACAGATTTACGCCATCGAAATTAACCCTGGAAAGGGTGCCCAGATGGTACGAAGCGCCGGTACAAAAGCACAGCTTATGGCGAAAGAAGGCGATTACGCACAGGTACGTTTACCGTCTGGTGAAGTACGTCGTTTCCGCTTAGAAGCAACTGCTGCTATCGGTACTGTTGGTAACGTTCAGCACCAAAACGTAAAGATTGGTTCAGCTGGTCGTAACCGCCGTAAGGGTATTCGTCCAACCGTTCGTGGTGTCGTTATGAACGCCGCAGATCACCCGCATGGTGGTGGTGACGGTGGTCGACATGGTTCAGGTAAAGCACCACGTACACCGTGGGGTCAACTTACACTTGGTTACCGAACTCGTCGCCGTAAGAATACGAATAATCTAATTGTACGCTCGCGCCACGACGCGAAGAGGAAGAGGTAATCTATGAGTCGATCACTCAAAAAGGGCCCATTTGTCGACGCGAAGCTAGCTAAGAAGGTGGCGGCGCTGTCTGCAGATGACCGAACTGTTATTAAAACGTGGGCACGTGCTTCTACCATCACTCCAGAGATGGTGGGTAAGAACTTTGCGGTTCACAACGGCCGTGTGCACGTTCCAGTGTATGTAACTGAAAACATGGTGGGTCACAAGCTTGGTGAATTTAGCCCAACACGCAAATTCCGCAAGCATGGTGGAAAGGACAAGAAGTAATGGCTGAGCAATTTACTGTACGCAGTTACGCTAAAGGTATTGATATCGCTCCTCGTAAAGTGAGTGTTGTTGCCAGCCTTGTACGTAACCGTTCGGTAGCTGATGCGTTGGTTATTTTAGACCACGTACCACGCCGCGCCGGACTTCCACTTAAAAAAGCAATTGCTAGTGCTCAAGCTAACGCGGTAAACAACCACGGGCTTGACGCGAAAAGCCTACATATCACTACGCTTAGCGTAACTGTAGGTCGCCGCATGAAGCGTTTCAAGCCGCACATGCGCGGCATGGCATTGCCGTTCCAAAAGATTTCTACCAATGTACTCGTTGAAGTAACTGGTGTAGAAAAACCTGTTAAAAAACCAGCAGCCACCAAACCGGCTGAGAAAAAACCAGCTACTGCTAAAGTAGCAACGCAAGAGGAGACCAAGTAATGGGACAAAAAGTAAACCCAATTAGTTTCCGCCTTCAGGTTCATAAGAACTGGGATTCTCGCTGGTTCGCAGGCAAAAAAGATTTTGCCACCTGGTTAGCGGAAGACATTAAGATTCGTGAACTTATTGAAAAAAAGTTTGCGTCTCGCCCAACGATTAACCGTATCGAAATTGAACGTTCAGCCAACCTTATTACTATCACTATTCACACTGCGAAAGCTGGTGTTGTGATTGGTCGTGGTGGGTCTGGCGTTACTGAACTCAAGGCAAAGATTGAAAAGATCGCAAGCCTTCCTGTTCGTATCAACATCGAAGAAGTAAAGCGCCCTGAACTAGCATCGAAGCTAGTTGCAGAGAATATCGCACGTCAACTAGAGCGTCGTATTAACTTCCGCCGCGCTATCAAAATGGCTGCGCAAAACGCTATGAACGCTGGTGCAAAAGGTATTCGTATCCAAGTATCAGGCCGTCTGAACAACGCTGAAATGGCACGTCGCGAAAAGGTATCAGAAGGTTCTGTGCCACTTCACACGCTTCGTGCAGACGTTGACTTCCACACTGCTCGTGCACAAATGCCGAATGGTGGTGGTATTGTTGGTATCAAAGTTTGGATCAACAAAGGTGAAAGGAGTGACGCGTAATGTTACTTCCAAAGAAAACCAAGTATCGTAAAGTTCGTATCGGCAAGAACGATGGTAACGCGACTCGTGGTAATTACATTGCTTTTGGTGACTACGCACTGCAGTCACAAAGCAACGAGCGAGTAACTAGCCGTCAAATCGAAGCCGCACGTCAGGCGATGACCCGTTACATCAAGCGTGGTGGTAAGATTTGGATTCGAATCTTCCCGCACACTCCTGTAACGAAAAAGCCACAGGACGTAAAGATGGGTAGTGGTAAAGGTAACCCTGAATACTTTGCCGCCAAGGTGAAAGCCGGCACTGTAATGTTTGAAATGAAGGGTGTATCTGAAGAAGTTGCACGCGAGGCAATGCGTCTTGCTGCACACAAGCTACCTGTTAAAACCAAGTTTATTCGTAGGGAGGACGCGTAATGGCTGACAAAGCATCAACCAAGAAGGCTGCCCCAAAGAAAGCTGAAACGAAAGAATTAACCCTAGCAGAGCAAGTCGCTGTAAAGCGTGCTGATCTACTAGCGGCGCGTAAGTCGCTGGCTGCAGGCGAACTAGTAAACCCACGGGTTATTGCTAGTTATCGTAAGGATGTAGCTCGTTTGCTAACGCAACTTAACGCCCAAGAAGGAGGCAAATAATGGCAAAAACATTGACCGGCATTGTCACCTCTGATGTGCGTGACAAAACCATTACTGTAACGGTGACAAGTCGTGAGACTCACCCAATTTACAAGAAGCAGTACACAGTAAACCGTAAGTACCAAGCTCATGACCCTAAGAATGAAGCTCATGTTGGTGACAAGGTGCAGATTTCTGAAATCCGCCCTGTGTCAAAGACGAAGGCTTTCCAGCTTACTAACATTGAGTTGCGTGCCGTAGGTTCTGTTGAACTAAAAGATGATGTTTCAGAGGTGGAGGCGTAATGATCCAACAAGAATCACGACTAAAAGTTGCCGATAACTCAGGTGCAAAGGAAGTTCTTTGTATCCGTGTACTCGGTGGTACTCGTCGTCGCTACGCAAACATCGGTGACGTCATTGTATGTTCAGTGAAAGATGCCAACCCAACCGGTAACGTAAAGAAGAAATCTGTGCAGCGCGCAGTAGTTGTTCGAACGCGTAACCAAATTAAGCGTAAAGATGGCTCGACTATCGCCTTCGATGACAACGCAGTGGTTATCATCAACGATGACAAGACACCTAAAGCCACTCGTGTATTCGGCCCAGTGCCACGTGAACTACGTGACCAAGGCTACGCTAAAATTATTAGCTTGGCACCGGAGGTACTCTAAGATGGCTCGTATTCGTAAAGACGATATTGTTAAAATCATCGCTGGTGCTAAAAAAGGCACAACTGGCAAGGTACTTGCAGTTGATAGCAAAAAAGGCACCGTGCTTGTTGAAGGCGTTGGCGTTGGCCGTCGTCACGTAAAACCAAACCAGCTCAACCCAGTTGGTGGCAAAAAAGATATCCATGTACCAATGGACATAAGTAAAGTTGCCCTCGTTGTTGACGAAAAATCAGGTAAGACCAGCCGTGTAGGCGTTGTAAAGAATGCTGATGGCGGTAAGACACGAGTTGCAAAAAGCCTAAAGAATAAGGAGATCAAGTAATGGCAAAATCAGTTGCTACTACCTCGGCTCCTCGCTTGAAAGCACTATACGATACTCAGTACCGTAGTGAACTACAGGCCGAACTTTCTCTAGCAAACGTACATCAAGTACCGAAGCTAGAAAAAATTGTGGTAAGCGTTGGAACCGGTAAAACCAAAGACGACAAGCGTATGCTTGAAACCGTAAAGAATACTCTTACAAAGGTCACTGGTCAAGCACCAGTAGAACGCCTTGCGAAGAAATCTATCGCTGGTTTTAAGATTCGTGCGAAAATGGGTGCGCCAATCGGTGTATCAGTAACGCTTCGTGGTGCTCGTATGTACGAATTCCTCGATCGTTTGTCGAACATTAGCCTACCACGTGTACGTGACTTTCATGGTGTAAAAGCCAAAGGTTTCGACAAAGGCGGTAACTACAACCTCGGTATTTTAGAGCAATCTATCTTCCCGGAACTTTCGTTCGAAGAAACACAAGTGATTCACGGCATGCAGGTAACCTTCGTTATTAAGAATGAAGATAAAGCACACAGCCGTGCACTACTCGAAAAATTCGGTATTCCGTTCGAAAAAGCAGGAGGACAGAAGTAATGGCTAAGAAATCAATGATCGCGAAAGACCTTAAGCGTAAAAAAATGATCATGAAGTACGCTGCAAAGCGTGCTGAGCTAAAAGAACTTGGTGACCAAGAAGGTTTGCAAAAGCTTCCAAAGAACTCAAGTCCTACTCGCTGGAAGAACCGTGACGTGCTGTCGGGACGACCCCACGGATACATGCGTAAGTTCGGTCTTAACCGTATCAACTTCCGTGAAAAAGCATCAAAGGGTGAAATCCCTGGCGTAACAAAGAGTAGCTGGTAAAGGAAAGGAGTAAGAAAAATGAGTTTACAATCTACAGACCCAATCGCTGATCTCCTAACCCGAATCCGCAATGCTGCTATGGTAGGCAAGACCGAAGTTCGCGTACCAACCAGCAAGATCAAAAAAGTTGTTGCCGAGCAACTGAAAAAGAACGGTTACCTAGCAGACGTTAAGGAAGAAGCTGGCAAGCCACGTGCGACCCTAGTTGTTACCATTAACAAAGCTGGTGAAAACGCAACGTTTACCGAACTTACCCGTATGAGTAAGCCAGGTCGTCGTATGTACGTAGCCGCCGCTGATATCCCACGGGTAAAAAGCGGCCGTGGTATCGTACTAGTTTCAACCTCAAAGGGTGTTATCACCGGTCAAGAAGCTGTAAAGCAGCGCCTTGGTGGTGAATTACTCCTTAAGGTGTATTAGTATGAGTTACGAAGCTAATGGATTCCCTCGATACAACGAAGATGAATTTCGTGGCTTTACAAAGCATGACGTTCTTGAAGATGCCGTTGAGTCCCTCTTGGATAATATGGAGGCGGCTGGACTCGACTATAGACGCGTATTACATGCAGTTGAAGAAGAAGTAAAAAATCGGTTAGAAAGTAAGAAAGGATAAGATATGAGTCGAATTGGAAAACTACCAATTGAGATCCCATCGGGTGTGACAATTACAGTCGATTCAGATGTTATCAACGTAGAAGGCCCTAAGGGTAAGCTCGTTGTACCACATTTGAGTGACGTAACTGTTGCTCTAGAAGATGGCAGCGCAGTAGTTACTCGTAAGAGTGATGAAAAAGTGTCTAAAAGCCAGCATGGCTTGCAGCGCGCCCTACTAAACAACGCAGTAGTAGGTGTAACACAAGGTTTCGAAAAGAAACTAGAAGTAAACGGTGTAGGTTTTAGGGTTGCCGGTGGTGGCCAAGAAATCGAAATGCAGCTAGGCTTTAGCCACCCTGTGAAGTACACAGCTCAGGACGGCGTAACCCTCACTGTGAACAAAATGGAAATCGTAGTAAATGGTATCGACAAGCAAGCTGTTGGCCAAGTTGCTGCTGAAATCCGCGCACTAAAGAAGCCTGAACCATACAAGGGTAAGGGAATTAAGTACAGCGATGAAGTGATTCTACGCAAGGCAGGAAAGGCTGGTAAGTAATTATGAACGCATTAGCTAAAAAACTGTTGAACAAGAATCTCCGCAAGAACCGCGTACGTTCTAAGGTGCAAGGTACCGCAGAGCGACCACGCCTTTCTGTAACTATCAGTAACATGCATGTAAGTGCTCAGATTATTGATGACACCAAAGGTGTAACACTCGCTGCAGCAACAACAGTAGGCAAGAAGTCTACTGGTACTATGACTGAAAAAGCTGCTGCTATTGGCGCTGAAGTTGCGAAAAAAGCTACTAAAGCAAAAATTAGCACTGTAGTGTTCGACCGTAACGGTCGTGCCTACGCAGGACGATTAAAAGCGCTAGCCGATGCGGCTCGCAAGGAAGGACTGGAATTCTAGTATGGCTGAAAACACAGCTCAAACTACCCCACGTGCTGAAGGTAATACTTCACGACCACGTGGTGGCCGTCGCGATGACCGACGCAACACCCCACGTGTTGAAGAACCAAAGCAATTTGAAGAGCAAGTAATTAACATTGACCGTGTTGCACGTGTGGTAAAGGGTGGACGTCGTTTCCGCTTTAAGGCACTCGTAGTTGTGGGCGACCGCAAGACTAAGGTTGGTGTTGGTGTAGCTAAGGGAGCAGACGTACAGACTGCTATTGCCAAAGCTACTGATGTTGCGAAGAAGAACATGATTACTGTTCCGGTTACAAACACTACCATTCCGCACGATGCTGAAGTAAAGCTGAGCGGTGCTCGCGTACTCTTAAAGCCTGCGGCGCCTGGTACTGGTATTATTGCCGGTGGTGTTGTTCGCCAGATTATTGGTGTAACCAGTATTACAAACCTTCTTTCAAAGAGCCTTGGCTCTACAAACAAGGTAAACATTGCGTACGCTACCATCGAGGCACTCCGCAGCCAGGTTCCTAAAGACGAGTGGCTAAATGCTCCGAAAAAGAAGCCAGCTACCAAGAAAGCTGATGAGAAGGAGAGCAAGTAATGAAATACAACGAACTCCAAGTTAGTGCTAATAAGAACAAGAAACGCGTAGGTCGTGGTATCTCAGCTGGTGGTGGTAAAACTGCTGGTCGTGGTACAAAAGGTCAGGGCGCACGTACCGGTAAGAAGCTAGCTGCTAGCTTCCAAGGTGGTCAGCGTGCACTCGTGCAGGCGATTCCTAAGAACCGCGGATTCAAGAGTCTTCGTACACCAGCCCAGGTTGTGTACATGGATCATTTGAACGCATTCAACGGTAAGACTGTTGATAACTTCTCGCTGTTTGAAGCTGGACTAGTGGCAACACCATTCCACACGGTTAAGGTAATTGCGCGTGGTGAACTTACTGCTAAAGTTACATTGAATGTTCAGGCAGCAAGCCAAAGCGTGAAAGACGCTCTCACAAAAGCTGGTGGCGCGTTTAACAAAACTGCAACTCCGCTTCAGAAGAGCCAAAAAGAAGCTGAAAAAGCTGATAAATAGGCGATTGTTGCCTGTCTCGTAGTATACTAAGTAAAGTATGCTACGGAGCGGATCAATAAACGACCGAAAAAATTCAGAGGGTAGAGGATAGTATGAACTGGAAAACGATTCTAAAATCACTAAAAAATAACGACATGCGCCGTCGTATCCTTATTGTGCTCGGATTGGTAGTTGTATACCGATTCCTAGCCCATGTACCGGTACCACTTGCGGAACCTACGCAGCTACGTGAAGTAATTAACAGTGTTGTTTCTAGCACCGACTTTGGTGGATTCTTAAACCTACTATCTGGTGGTGCCCTTGCTAGCTTCTCAATTGTGCTAGTTGGATTGAGCCCGTTCATTACCGCCAGCATTATTACTCAGTTACTTACTAAGGCTATCCCAAAACTAGAAGAGCTTCATAAAGATGGTGAATCTGGCCGCCGTAAGATTCAGCAGTGGACACGTATTATTAGCCTTCCACTTGCAGTTGTTCAATCAATCGCATTCATTTATATTCTCCGTCAATCAGTACTGGCTGGCAATACTTCCGGTGGTTTAGGCGACACAACTTTAGTAGAGTGGATTGTTGCCGTTGGTGCTATGACGGCTGGCTCATTACTACTCATGTGGCTCGGTGAAATCATGACAGAACAGGGCGTAGGAAATGGCCTCAGCCTACTTATTTTTGCTGGTATTATTAGCCAGTTACCACAAACGCTCCAAACGATTGGTGCATCATTATTCGACACATCAGCTGGCAGCTTGCAGGTGTTCAATTGGTTCAGTCTTCCGCTTAGTCCATTGTCGTTCTGGGTGGTGTTAGCAATTACATCTGCCTCTCTGGCTGTACTGTATATACTCGTTAAAATTAATGAAGCACAGCGAGTGGTTACCATAAACTATGCAAAGCGAGTTCAAGGTAACTCGAACTATGGTGGTGTTAAAAGTATTCTCCCTATGAAGTTAATCGCAGCGGGTGTTATTCCGGTGATCTTTGCGGTGGCGTTCCTGAGCCTTCCGGCATTCATCGGCCAAGTACTAATTGCAACTGGCAGCCCAAGCAATGTTGAAATCGGCAACAATTTAGTAACCTGGTTCCAAACACCAAACCCAGGTGAATTCACAGGCGAAACATGGCAAGCCTTTATTTATCCTGGACTATACTTCGTACTTGTAATTGCATTTACATATTTTTACACCGGTATCGTATTTAACTCGAATGAAATCGCTGAAAATCTTCAGAAGCAAGGTGGCTTCGTTGAAGGTGTGCGCCCCGGTGAGCAGACAGAAAAGTTTCTTTCTATGACAATGAATCGACTCATCTTATTTGGTTCACTTGTTCTTGGACTAATTGCCGTACTGCCATTCATTGCTGAGTATCTGCTTTATAACCTAGCAGGCGTACAAAACAGCAACTTAGCCGTAGGTGGCACAGGTATCCTAATTGTAGTGTCGGTGGCACTCGAGGCGCTGCGTCAGATCAACTCACGTGCGCTCATGGTTACCTACGACGATTACAAATAGCAAAGTTATACAGTAATACTTCATTCGCGCTCGTCCCGATACGTCTATACATAAAAAATAACGTGGTAAATGCAGCGTACTTGCTACTGGCGTGATGCTATAAGGGAATATTGCTTACGCTGCAGGCGTGTGTTAGCATAAAATAAATAGGGAATAACATAAACATGTCAGGTTTAGAGATTCATCATAAGCAGCAACTTCATCTATTTAGGTGGTTTATGCTGCTTATTATTTTAGGTGCACTATCGATGTATGGGTTCTACGGCCTGCGTTGGTATCGTACTGGTGAGCCTTCGCCGGTTCCTCTTCCGTTTGCGGTTGCCGATGCATCGGTAGAGCAAGCCAAAGTAACACGCGAAGACTTACAGTCGTACGCTGTTAGTCCTAATGAGCCCCGTTTTTTACTGCTAGATGATTTTCTCATTACAGCCAGGGTGCAGAAAGCAGATTTAGATGAACGTAAAATGTTCACGATGCCGAAAAACCTAGATGATGTAGTGTGGTATGAAAAGAGTGCTACGCCAGGGAGCGGAGTAGGTGCAGTTATTATTAGCGGACGGAACGTTGGTATTGAGCGAGACGGTACGTTCTCTAAGCTGCCAAAGCTGTCTAAGCAAGATATTATAAAGATTGAGCGCGGTGACGGTGAGATTATTCGATATGAAGTTCGTAGCATTCAAGAAGAATCGCTAGAAGAGGTAAACAAAACCGGTATGACGCAAATGATGAAGTCGCTTGACCCTGCGAAAGAAGGCCTTAGTTTAATTACTGATAGCGGCAACTGGATCCCAAGTCAAAAAGAGTTTGATAAGCGCATAATTGTCCGTGCAGTTGCTAAGTAGCCCAACTACTTAGACGCTTGACCGTTTAATAAAACGCGCTACAATAGACTAATCGAATAGTGAGTACCTGTGTGAAAACCGCAGGAATCTATTACTAAAGCTATTTACCTATCAGATGATTTGGTGTATAATTCATACTTAGTATTTATGGCTGGACAAAAGGAAGTTATCAAGATGGAAGGTAAGGTAGTGGAAGCACTGCCTAACACTCAATTTAAGGTAGAACTTGAGAACGGTCATAGTATTATCGCTCACATTAGCGGTAAAATGCGCAAGCATTACATCCGTTTAGTGCCGGGCGATAAGGTAGAAGTTGAGATGACCCCTTACGATCTTACGAAGGGACGAATTAGCTTCCGCCTACGAGACGAACGACCAAGTGTTACACGTTAATCGTTCAAAATATTAATTTTAACTTAGGAAAGGATTTTTAGTAGGCTCATGAAAGTTCGTGCGAGCGTAAAGAAAATCAGTCCAGATGACCAGTTGGTGCGCCGTAAAGGTCGCCTTCGTGTTATCAACAAGAAAAAACCTAAGAATAAGCAAAGGCAGGGTTAAGCATGGCTCGAATCGCAGGGGTAGTAATCCCAGCTG
>JALRDS010000062.1 GCA_023259925.1 Candidatus Saccharimonadia bacterium | reverse complement strand
TTCGACGTACTGCCCGACACCTGCGAATGCAGCGTATTGCCTAAAGGCGTCGAATGGCAATCAATTCTTGAATTACATTGTAGACAACCCGTCAGACCCGCAAGCATTTACGTTAGATGTGCGCTCAACAAACGGAACTCGGTATTACGCTAGCTCAAATGGCGGCATTAGCGAGTCGGCAGATACGTTCACTATGGCTGCAATTGCGGGAACACAACGCACAGGCTCAACACTTACCGCTGGCGCCCTCACACCATCGGGTGCAACGGTAACGCGGCAATGGCAGCGGTCTACGAGCTCCGGTGGAACATACACCGATATTGCGGGAGCTACAAATGCAACTTACGCAATTCCAACTGCAGATAGGGGATACTACATACGAATCGTTGCTACTGGCACCGGGAGCTATAACGGCACAGTTACTAGTTCGCCAACTGGATTAATTACTACCGCTATAACTTCTATTGGAGCAATTACAGGTACTACTACGGTAGGCTCTACGCTAACGGCTGGAGCGGTTGCTCCATCTGGTGCAACTGTGTCGTACCAGTGGCGCAGAAATGGCACGAATATATCTGGTGCAACTGGGTCGTCGTACGTACTTGTCGCAGCTGATCAAGGTACGGTGATTTCTGTGGTGGCCACAGGTACTGGCCAGTATTCACAAACAGCTACAAGTGCAAACACGGCAACGATTAACTAGTAGAAAACAACAATAAAAAATAGGCTCCAGGAATGGAGTCTATTTTGGTGCGGGTGGCGAGAATACACTAGGTATACTCAATCGACACGCCCGCTGACGCTGGGGTGTTCAACTGATTAGCGAACTCGCATCGATTCGCTTTGCTCATTCATGATGCTCGATTGAATCTAGCAGCTCATACCAAAATAATAACCCCAGGCAAGCTGGAGTAATTATTTTGGTGCGGGTGGCGAGAATCGAACTCGCATCACTTGCTTGGAAGGCAGGTATATTAGCCATTATACGACACCCGCATATGGGGCGAATGATGGGAATTGAACCCACGGCCTACGGAACCACAACCCGTCGCTCTAACCAACTGAGCTACATCCGCCATAGTGCGTCGCTACAACGAGACTTATTGTAGCATAACAGGGGCGATTTAGACTAGATACCTTGTACAGTTTCTATATGTGCACCAAGTGAGTTTAGCCGATTCGCCAAATCCTCGTATCCGCGGTTAATCGAATAAACGTCTCGTAGTACTGACACGCCAGGTGCGGCGAGCATTGCAATCAATATTACTACCGATGGCCGTAGGGCTGGTGGTGCAACGATATCGCCTGGTTTCCAGCGAGTGGGTCCGTGTAGGTAAATTCGATGTGGGTCGACCATTTCTACATTTGCGTTTAACTTCGAGAGCTCGGTGAAATAAATTGCTCGGTTTTCATAACTCCAGTCGTGCACTAGGCTACGGCCTTTTGCTACGGTTGCAATAAGCCCTAGAAAGGGGAGATTATCCATGTTAACACCCGGGAAGGGCATGCTATGCAGCTTATCTTTAGGCGCAACTAGTTTTGACTGTTTTAGGTGGACATCCACCAGTCGTGTACTGCCATTGCGAGCAACGTATTCTTCCGACAGTTCATAGTTTAGTCCCATGCCTTCAAGCACAGCGAGTTCTAGCTCTATAAATTCAATAGGCGCTCTGGTGATGGTGATCTCGGAATTAGTTACGATACCGGCAGCTATAAAACTCATAGCTTCGATCGGGTCTTCGCTAGGTGAGTATTCAACATTTTGATTTATTGAACGCTTACCGCGAATTCGCAGAGTAGTTGTGCCAATACCATCTATTTTTACGCCCAACTTTTGCAAGAAGAAACATACATCTTGCACCATATAGTTAGGGCTGGCGTTGCGGATGGTGGTAGTGCCGTCGTAGAGTGCTGCGGCCATAATCACGTTTTCGGTTACCGTATCACCACGCTCAGTCAGTAATATCGTTTTTTCTGGACCCTTTTCTGTAACGACTGCTTGGTAATAATCGGTGTTTGGTGCGGCAATCACGTCCATGCCGAATGCCTTGAGTCCAACGAGATGCGGTTCCACCGTACGAGTGCCTAGGTTGCAGCCACCGGCAAACGGTAGCTTGAATTCCTTATATTGATGCAAAAGCGGGCCAAGGAACATAATAACTGTACGTGTTCGTTTGGCGGCGGCAACATCCATATCTTCAAGCCGCAGTCGGGCAGGTGGAACGATCTCTAGGTCATTGTTATCGAGCCACTTTGTTTTAACGCCGATACTTTCTAGTACCTCTATGATTCGATATACTTCTTCAATCCGGGCAACTCTACGAAGAGTGGTTTTACCTTTATTAAGTAAACTTGCGCATAGCAAGCCAACAGCCGCATTTTTGCTTGTTTTTACTTCTATAGAGCCACTTAGTTTTTTACCACCGTGCACTTTAAAGTTAATTTTTCCGGTGTTATTCAGCATTACTAAGTTGCTCTCAAGTACGTCGCTAATGCGAGCTAGCATTTCAATACTGATATTTTGGTTACCTTTTTCAATACGGTTAATCGCACTCTGCGATGTGCCAAGCTCCTTCGCCAGTTCTGTCTGGGTCATTTTACGACTTACACGGTTTTCTTGTATGAGCTTGCCCAAGCGCTGCTTATAGTCGGTACTATTCATTCAATTATTATATCACATACGATATATTTTTATCATGGTATACTATTTTTATGGTATAAATTATCTTCTTCGCTAATACAGTAATTAAATAGGGAGCATACTATATGCACGACAGTGAAGTGGAAAAACTTATTCAAGGTGAGAAACAGCGTCAGCGAGATGGCCTTGAGCTAATTCCGAGCGAAAACTACGTGAGCAGCGATGTACTTACAGCGCTTGGATCGATTTTTACAAACAAATACTCCGAAGGCTATCCGGGTAAGCGTTATTATGGTGGGCAAGAGTTTACTGACCAGCTGGAGCAACTGGCAATAGACCGTGCGAAACAATTGTTTAAGGCGGATCATGCCAACGTGCAGCCTCATTCAGGTGCGCCAGCAAATGAAGCGGTGTACACTGCCTGGCTGAATCCTGGTGATACGGTACTGGCGATGGACTTAAGTCATGGTGGGCACTTAACGCATGGTGCACCTGTTACGCGTAGTGCACAGTTATATAACTTTGTACGCTACAAAATGAAAAATATCGAAACGGGTGAAATAGACTACGATGAGCTACGCGAGTTGGCGCTCAAGCATAAGCCAAAAATTATTCTGGCGGGCTTTTCGGCATATCCGCGCGAATTAGACTACCAAAAGTTTGCTGCAATTGGGAATGAGGTTGACGCGCTGCTTATGGCAGATATGGCGCATGTGGCTGGTTTGATTGCAGGTGGCGTGGCAAAAAATCCATTCGACTACGGATTCCATGTAATCACCACTACTACTCATAAAACATTGCGTGGTCCGCGCGGAGGACTTATCTTATCGAAAGGTGTCGTTAGTACGCCACTGAAAGCTCCTGAAAAAACAATCGAAAATATACCTACACTCATTGATCGGGCAATCTTCCCAGGTATGCAGGGCGGCCCGCATATGCACGCAATTGCCGCCAAGGCCGTGGCGTTTGGTGAAGCGTTACAACCAGAATTTAAGGATTATGCTAAACAGGTTGTATTAAATGCGAGCGTATTAGCGGATGAGCTGACGAAGCGCGGATTTAAGCTAGTAACAGGCGGTACAAGTAACCACTTGATACTGGCAGACGTTCATCAGAGCTTCGGTATTGATGGCAAGGAGGCTGAAGAAGCACTCGATAAAATAGGGCTTACGCTCAATAAAAACTCTGTACCCGATGACCCGCTGCCACCGTTTAAGCCAAGTGGTATTCGCCTCGGTACACCAGCGCTTACGTCGCGTGGTATTAAGCATGGCGCAATGCCGCTGCTTGCAGAATGGATGAAGAAGGCGATTCAGAATAGTGGTAACCAAAGTGTGTTAGCAGCAATTCGCCAAGAGGTGACCGAATTCCTGCACGACTATCCAACGCCTGCCTAGTTTTTCGAACAAGATTAAATAAAAAAATCAGGCAGCATAATCCACTGCCTGATTTTAAATGTATGTTTGTAGTTTTTAACAACCTGTACCGATTGTTGGTGAGGCTGGTGTAGAGCCACTAGCCGCCGTAGCGGTAACCACGTTGTTTGTGTAGTAGAAGTAGTTCATGCGTGCGCCTGTGTTTGCTCCGCAGATAACGTACTGTACTGTATTAACACCATTGGCTGATGTTGGTGCTACGGCAGTTAAGAAGTTTGGATCGTCGAGTTTCGCCTCTGGAGGCCCGACTGCTGCACCTGCAGTACAGCCTGTTGTTCCTACTCCTGTTCCGCTACCTGTCGCATTGGTGGTGTTCGTTACGAATTGGCAATATGTAGGGTAGCTACCTTGAATAGCGTTCCATGATTCTGCTTTTTTCGCCACACTCGCTTGTGTTGACTGTGCAGATGCTTGTCGTGAGCGGCTTTGTATACCGTTATACGCTACGATTGATATTGCCGCCAGAATAGCGATAACCAC
>JALRDS010000084.1 GCA_023259925.1 Candidatus Saccharimonadia bacterium | reverse complement strand
AGACAGTGGGGGTAATAAAATTACCGTTACGAATCCCAGTGACTTAAATAAGGCACTGGGAGATAAGAGTGTGAGAAATGCTTTAAGAAAAGCATTCAACCCAAAATTTGCCGGATTTTTTGATGCAAAATGGGATAAATTTAAATCAAGATTCAAATTAACCTCAAGGGATAAGTTAGGTACTGGTACCGAAGATGAAAAAAGAACTGCAGTTAGTAGTGCTGTTGAGGGTAACCCAGGAGACTTTGATGAATTTAGCAAAAGCAGCTACGCGACAGATGACAATGGCAACCCGATTCCAGATAAAGAAACAGATACGAAAAATGCTCTTGCCGACCGTGGAAACGCAGCATTAAACGCAGATGGTGTTCCAACATCATCAGTATTATCAGCCGGTAGTAGCGGCGCGATCAAAGGACTCGGCGCACTAGGGGCTGCAGACGTAGCATGCTCCGTAAAAAATTCCGCACGAGCAGTGGAGGCGGGGGCGAAAATATATAGATACAAACAATTAATGGCGTACTCTATGGTATTTTTAACTTTTGCCGATTCAATAAAGGCCGGCACCGCCACACCCGATCAAGCTGAGTATGTGGGAAATACACTGACCGCTATCGATACAAGGGAAATGATAGTTGACGAAACAAGTGTCGTGGGTGAATCAGGTGCAGATACAAAAGTGAAAAATCCATACTACGGAGCAAACGCCTTCGACTCTGCGGGCTATAAAACCGCGATGTATAACGATGCGCCAACATTGAGCGCTCGCGACATGCAAATGTCCATTGGTGGCGGCCTGTCACTATCGATGCTATCGACAGTCAATCAGTTCATAAAATCTAATGGTGGTGATAATTGCAAAATAATACAAAACTGGGGGGTTAGAGGACTTTCACTTATAGGGGGGATCGCTCTTGGGGTTGTTTCATTCGGTGTGTATACTGCCGCGAGCGTCGGTGCATCAATCGCGATTAGCATGGCGTTGCCAATTCTTGAAAACTACATATCCCAAATGCTCGCAGGGACCGTGGCGGACGGCAACACAAATGGTGTGGACACTGGAAATGCTATCTTTGCAGGATCAGCCGCTCTTATGGGTGGCATGGCAATGTCTCGTGGTATGAAACCCGCCACTAAAGAGGACTTACGTTCATATGCTGCTGCAACTGCAGAAGTTCAATCAGAGTATATTGCCATGGAGTCTGCCGAAGCCAAAGATACGCCGTTTGATATAAATAACCGGTATTCATTCCTCGGCTCACTAGCTCGCACGCTTCTGCCACTGAAAACATCTTCATCACTAAGTCTAGGCGGGGCATTGCTAAACAGCGCCCACATCCTATCAAGTACAGCACTTATGCCGGCAAATACACAAGCAAAAAGCGGTTTCAACGAGGAGCGATTTAGTAAATGCGCAGATACAGGCTATAAAGAAATCGGTATCGATGCGGATATATTCTGTAATGTGCGCTACGTTATGAGCGATGAAGAGATGAATATGGATACCGACGCCGTACGCACACAGATGCTTAATTGGAAGCAGGTTAACGACGACGAGGAAGGTACAGTCGTTGCGGGCAGCGATTATGAGAAATGGCTGGAGGAATGCACCGTCCGTGATGACGTGGGCTGGGGGGAGACAACAGAGGAAAGTAACGCCGGTACCGGCAAGAATTGCATGAATAGCCGAGATACCGGAAGCCAGAGCAAATACGGCGATGATAATCGCTTGAGCCACTTCCGTGTATATACGATGGACTCGGATATTATTGCCGCTATGGATTATGAGGCTCCAGCTGCAAGTGAAACATTCGATTCTACTGGTGGCGATATAGAATTTGCTACTTATAATGTAAGGACTTCAACATTAAATAACTCAGAACTAGGCGACCCCGACAGGGTGTTTGACACAGACGATGACATTCGTATGCAAGGCGCAGCCAAACTACTGATCGACAATAATGTGACGATCGCTGCAACACAAGAGGTTCGTGGGGCTGAGCGAAAATCGCTCCTCAGTCATCTACCCGAAGGCTGGAAAGCAACTTCGCTAAACCAAGGTAAATATGGCTTCAGCGAAGTAATTTTCTGGGACGGCAAACTATATAAGCAAGGAAGACAGGGAGTCTTTACTATCCCTAAAGGCGGGGGTGAACAGCGAGAGTCTATCTGGACCGAACTGATCTCTAATGCAACAGGCTCAAGTGTGTACGTATTTGGCATTCACACCCCTACGTCTAACGATGCCGAAAGGGAAATTGGGGCAAAACTCACACTTCAGGAAGTGGATAAGGTTGTACCGGTGGGAACGCCCTATATTATTGCTGGTGATATGAATAGTAATGACACGGCACCTGATAGAAATGCTGTGTTTGAGGTATTTAAACAGTCAGGCTTACTACTCTACACCAGAACCGCGGTTGATAACCCGAAAGGAAATAACTGTAATACATTTAATAGCCCCGGGGACGGACGTCAAAATTGCGGCAATGGCAGGGGGAGTCATATCGACCAAATCTGGGTATCAAAAGATCCGAAAATTAGTGTACTCGACTATAGAAATATTGCTACTAGTGAAGCACTTAAAGTAAGTGATCACAACCCGGTTATTACAAAATTAAAGATACCGGGATTTGAAGCAGAATCATCAAACAGTTCTGGTGAAATTGCATGGCCAGTACCCGGGGTAGCTCAAATGGGCAGTCTCCCGTATGGCTCCAAGGGTAGTCGTGGAGTCCATAAGGGTATTGATATCGGCATTAGTGGCGGAGGTGCCCTTGGCAAGCCAGTCGTAGCCACACACAGCGGGGTTGTTAGTCGAGTGTGGGGAGCTGGAGATAGGTGCGGGGAATACATCTCCATAAAGGTAGACAGCGAAAATTATTATGCAGCCTACCAACATGTTGCAAATATATCAGTTAAAACCGGTGATACCGTAAAAGCCGGTCAGCAAATCGCAGTTATAGGTAGGCAAGGTGGCACTGCTGGTGCTTACGGATGCGGTAGTGGGGGTTTCTATCACCTTCACTACAGTATTGAATCTAGCCCCGGTATGGTGAGTGCATATGCAGACCCATTCCCTAATGGTACAAAGGACCCGTTAAAGATATTGCCAAAGCCATGAAGCCTCTTATGATTATCTTGGCGTTTATTATCGCCTTATCCACACCTAACACCGTATCTGCAGTGGACTTCGATGAACAATTTTACAGTGGCAACGATATCCTTTTTTACGGCGTAGATGCAGAAGATGCCAGCTCTGGCTCATGCACAGAAACAGGTCTGGGTTTAGGGGGCGACCTATCGAACGTTCCAGACCCGTGGCGCTCTCTTATTGAATCAACCGCAAGTGAGTACCCCCAGGCTGATAAGCGATTGGTCGCCGCGACCTTATGGATTGAAAACAGGGGTTGGCCAGCCTACGACAAAGACTGGGCTGTTTCATCAGCAAGCGCCGAGGGGCCTTGGCAGTTTATACCAAGCACCTGGGAGCATATGGGAACCGATGGTGATGGTGACGGCAAAAAGGATCCGAACAACCCCAAAGATGCCGTACATGCGGCCTTCAAGCACCAAATAGGATCGGCAGGCAAGCCCATAATAGAAGGTTACGACAACGACCCAAAAGCAGGACTATCACTACTGTTCAAGCGTGACCATGAAAACCTTCTAAGCTTCCTTGCAAATTATAACGGTAGTGGAGCGCCGGACAATACCGCTCTTGAAGACTTTCCGCGCGGGCAGAATGCTGATTATGTGCTATTTGGATATCACTTACTAACCAGCAACTTCACACGTACATGGGATGAATCTAGCCCGGGTAGTACGAAGTCTATATCAGCGGGTGGGCTTGACGGATCTAGTTCTCTGGATGACTGTACGAGTAGTGAATTTGGGGTCGTTTCATCAGAGGGATTTTCTTTCCCTCTTGGTCTTTCAAAAAGTAAAATTACTTATTTACCTTGTGGAAAATACACCTGTCATCATGACGGCACACCTGCATCTGATATGTTTGCACCGATAGGAACAGCAGTGTTTGCGATTGAAGACGGTACAATCTACACCGTTAAAGATGGTTACGATGGCTATCCGGGTTGTTACAGTATCAATTTTACTGGGAGTAGTGGCTGGAAATATTGGTACGGCCACATAAAATCACCAGTCGTATCCGCTGGACAAAAAGTGAAAGCCGGCCAGAAAATTGCCGTTGTAGCTGAAGAGCGGTGCGCCAAAGATACACCACCACACTTGCATATCGATAGAGGAGGGCCAGAAAAGGGAACTCCAGGCGGATATGACGGCCAGCGCAGCCCGACTCTCATACCATTATTAGACAAGTTATTTGAGGAGTTACCAGGGTGATTAAAGGTATATTACTCACAAGAAAAGGTATCGTATTAACCGCAATAATGCTTTTGAGTGTGTGGTGCTTTATCTATTTTTTCGTGCAGCACACCTACTATACGATTAGCGGTTCACCGTCAACCGTATCCTATCTTACAGAAGACGGTTACAAAATACCTAAAAGGCTCTTTAGTTTATATATGGTCCCACGGTCGTCAGATGTCGTTCAAATAATTGCCGGTCAAACCGTTGAGCGTATATATACCGGCGATAGATCGTTTTTTGGTATCAATCACCTACAACCAACCCTTACTACTCAGAGGCAGGTTAATAGGATTGGGACTGGGGGGCTAGATTGCCTTGGGCGATATGAAACAAAATATTTTTCATATAGCTGCTACGGCGGATCGAATGATATTTTTACTTTCGCAGAAAAGTCCAAGGATCAATATGATAACCAATTAGTTGATATCGACACTATAGACACAAAAATTTCAACCGTACCATATAAAGCCGGGTTATTGTCTGTGGTGAGCAAAAGTCAGCTTGCCTTTCTTCAATATGTGAATATCGCCGACAAAACTACCGATACAATACTACTTCCCACGAAAGAATACGAATCACTAGAAGTTGCTACAGAACAGGGTAGTGAAACCATAATCGTAATAGATAATACTTATAAAAAAATATACCATTACGCCTCTTTCTCTAGTGAACCGTCAGTAATTCCTATAAACCAAGGAGTTAGCTATAATGACTGTATTATTTCAGATAAAAAGGTACTATGCTCCCAGTCGAAAGTAGAAGAGACGACAGTCTATAATACAGAAGACCACTCTGTAGCCGGCGAGAGTAAAGAAAAGAGCGAGATCATCACCTATGACGTACCTGCTAAATCTTACACTACGTTCACTACGGGTGGTCCAGTTGAATCGATTTGCCATATAGGCGAAAAAACATACTACCTGCAGTCTGACGAGCTATATGTGCGTCATAAAAACCGTACTTCACTTATTGCACTGGACGTGAGCCAGATTGCATGCAAAAAACAGGGTGTAGAATATGTCGAAAATGGCAGACTCTACACTTTACACATGAATAGTAATGCGTCACTTACTTTTAAGAGCTCAAAGTTAGCTGTATCAACTATTCAGTCGACCGGGGATAAAGTAGTGTTCACGGCTTTTGATAGTGATGACCCACATCAAACAAGGGCCGCTTATGAAATTACAAGCAACAAAGCTAGTAACGGTCGTATCGAAAATATATTACCGTATAGCTCGTCCGACCTTCCTATTCTAGAAATGGACTACGACACTTCGACTATATATATCAAGCCTAGTGTGTTTATTACCTCAAACAGTCAAACAGGAGAGATGACTATAGACCAAAAAGACCTTGCTCGTAAAAAGCAACTGATAGAAGCACAGTTAAGAGAAGATGGCCTACTTGGTAACTATCGTCTTGTATATTATTTCTAACTCTTTAACGGCATAATAATATGCTTATACGGCGTGTCTTTTTTCGATTCAGTTAGCACGCACGGGGCGAGTTTGCCTGAAAATCCAAAGGTAATTTCACTTGACGACATAGCGCTTAAGGCGTCGGTTATATAGCGTGAATTAAGACTAACACTACCGTCTTCACCGGTTGACGTTACATCCATTACTGATGTGTTTTCGCCAATCTCTGAGGCGATTGAGGCAACACTTAGCTGAGACTTATCAGTATCCGCAGAGAGCGTAATACCACCACCCGATTCGCGAGCAAATAGTCCGGCAATTTTAATCACTCGCACAAATTCAGTTCGATTCAGTGTAATGGTTGTTTCAGTCTTGGTTGGAATAAGCTGGCGGTAATCAGGGAAGTTGCCGTCGATTAGCCGGCTTGTAATTTCAACTTCCGCTAGTCTGAACGTAACCTGCGTGTCATCAAACAGTACCTCAAGTTCCTGTACGTCGTCGCGCAAGGTGCGAATTACTTCTTGTAGAGTTGATACCGGAATAACTGCGGAAACATCACTCTTAGTGCCCGTTATACGGCGCTCCGCCAGCCTGTAGCCGTCTGTAGCGGCAATATAGAGCCCGCCCTCAAATGAATGCCAGTATGCGCCCGTAAGAATGGGGCGTGTTGAATCATTACTTGCTGCTGGTATGGTTTGCGATACGGAATCCTTAAAGTCATCAACCGAAAGAGTGTAGCTCACCGCCTCTTTTTCATCAATAGTGGGGAGTTCAGGGAATTCATCATCCGCTACACCATGCACCACCGACGACGAGCCACCGGCTGATATGTGTAATTTGCTATTTTCAACCCTCAGCGTAATTTGTTCTTTAGGAAGATTCTGTACAAATTCACTCAGTAGTTTTGCAGGTACTGTTATTGAGCCTGGTTTTACGACTTTTGCTCCAATACGGTGAGACGAAGCTACTTCGAGGTTTGTTGCTGCAATGTACAGTCTTGCATTATCGGTACGTAAAAGAATGTTACTTAAAATAGGTAACCCAGCCTTGCTTGATGCTACACGGCTAGTGTTACTTAGAGCAAAGCTCAGGTTTTCTTGGGTGACAACTACTTCCATTATTAGAGCTCCTTTTTAAATTCTTTCGTAGTAATAGTAGGGGGTGTGGATACTGTGGGTAACTTGCTATGTAACAGTAGTGAATGTGCGGATATTGTATGTGTGAAACTTGGGGAGTGGGTGAGTGTAAAAGTGGGTAAAACTAGGAGATATCCATAGGGGTTTGTGTTGTTTGGCTGCAGCGAGCTATATATTGTGGATAGTCGTTGACAGGTTTTCCATGCAGTTTTGCAACGGCTTTGCACAAAGTTTCCACAGATACTATACATATAAATTCTCTCGAATTTCTGCCACATGTTCGCGAATTACGAAATCGAGCTTAATGGCTTTTTCAATCTTTTCAACCGAGTGAATGGCAGTGGTGTGATCTTTTCGGCCGAGTTCCTGGGCGATTCTTGGAAAACTAAGATGTAATTCACTCCGCAGTAAATACATGGCAATCTGACGTGGCGTTACAATATGTTTGTCGCGCTTTGCGCTGCATACTTCAGCAGGCGCGAGTTGAAAGTGCTTAGCGGTTTTATCAACAATTTGCTTGGCGGTTAGATGTTGCGGGCGGGATCGGCGCACACTACCAATCAAACCTTCGGCGGTAGAGATGTCTGCCGGAATACCACGCATTTCTGAGTAGGCAAGTAGTTGGTTTAACGCTCCTTCAAGCTCACGAATGTTAGTTTTAATATTGGTTGCTAAGTACTCCACCGTATCACGACCAATTTCAGCAGACGAAGCGGCGGCTTTGGCTTCCAGGATGGCGCAGCGCGTTTCAAAGTCGGGCATTTGAATATCAATACTCACACCCCATTCGAAACGGCTTCGTAAACGCTCAGTAAGTGTAGGGATGTTGCGTGGTGGTT
>JALRDS010000039.1 GCA_023259925.1 Candidatus Saccharimonadia bacterium | reverse complement strand
TCAAATGCGATTCAAAAGCTTATTGTTGCGAACGCCACCAGTAACCAAATTCAGTCCCAGGCGATTCTAGAGGGCATGGTAACTATGCAAACCGATGGGCTGATTAAGGCGCTGCGCGGCGAGAGTACCATTGAAGAAGTATTACGAGTAACGAAGGAATAGATAAGCATGCCTCAATTCACTTATACTGCAGTTAACGTCAAAGGCGAACGTGTTACCGGGTCTGTTGAGGCTACTGATAGAGCAGCTGTCATTAAAACGATTGCTGGCCAGAACCTTCGTCCACTCTCGATCGAAGAAACTAAGCCGAAAGAAACCACTAGCATATTCAATTTACTTGGTGGTCGCAAAGTAAAGAGTGATCAAATTGTTATTTTTACTCGTGAGCTTAGCGCCATGGTAAGTGCGGGCGTGCCAATTCTGCGGGCCTTAACTTCGCTGCAACAACATGCGGAAAGTGAAGTGCTGCGCACCATCCTTACGGATGTGATCAAGGACGTCGAGGCCGGCGACACGTTAGCTGACGCATTATCAAAATATCCAAATACATTTAGCGACGTATACGTTAATATGGTACGCGCCGGTGAGGCGGCCGGTATTCTTGACGACATCCTGAAGCGCCTGGCGTATCAGCAAGAGAAAAACGCCACGATACGAAAGAAAATTAAAAGTGCCATGACCTACCCTATGGTACTAGTTGGTATTACAGTGCTGGCTTTTTTTGGACTGATGCTCTTTGTTATTCCGCAAATTGGCAAAATCCTCACAGACCTCGGTGGCGAGGATGCTAAACTACCACTGCTGACTCAAGCTATGCTCACTATAAGCTCACTAATCATCAGCTTTTGGTATATCGTCTTCCCTATTATGGGAGCTGCTATTTTCTTTATTCTACGCTTCCTTAAAACGCCTACGGGTAAAAAAATGCTTCACCAAACAGTACTGAAACTTCCTGGCTTAAAAACGATTGTCATGAAGGTGGCAATCGCCCGCTTCTCACGAACATTCTCTGCTCTAATTGGAGCAGGTGTACCCGTACTGGAGGCGCTTTCTGTAACGGCACGTGCTGTGGGGAATGTAGTCTATGAAGAGGCGTTGATGAAAGCGGGTGTAGAAGTTAAGGCAGGCGCAACATTATCTTCAGAAATTGAAAAAAATCCACTTTTTCCAGCCATCGTCTCACAGATGTTATCCGTTGGTGAAGAAACTGGGCAAACCGACACAGTGCTTGTGAAAGTAGCTGACTTTTACGAAGAAGAGGTTGACGTGGCGATTGACGGAATCAGTGCCATTATTGAACCAGTTATGATTGTCTTCATGGGTGGCATGGTAGGTGTTATCGCCGCTAGTGTCATGTTACCGATCGCAAGCCTATCCACAAGCGTGAAATAGCGTAAGCTATCTTAGGGTGGTGCATACGATAGCGCTCATGTATACTAAAAGTAATGTAAACGAATGGGCATCAATTAGAGGTGGCACAACTATTTTATAAAGACAAACCCGTGATCGGACTTGATGTCAGCCAGACTGGCATGAAAGTCATGTCTATTGATCGTAAGAAAAACCTTGTCACGGGGTATGGCTCTATTGATCTTGATCCAGCCAAGGTGCAAGAATCACTCAACGGTGACCATACTTATCTCCAGTCAAACTTATCAGAACTTCTAGGTAAAAACCTGGTTGGTACACTGGCTAGCAACCACGTAGTGCTAGGAATTCCAGCAGGAAGAACATTTACCCGTACATTTTCTTTACCAACCAGCGCGGAAAATACTTTAAATAACGCAATTGAACTAGAAGTAGAGCAGTATATTCCTATCCCAAGAGCGGAGCTGTATGTAGATTACGAAATCATTGAACGAACAAAAGACCAATTAACCGTTTTGATGAGTGCTGTCCCAAAAACAGTAGTCGACTCTTGTGTTAGAGTGACTGAAGCAGCCGGACTACGGACCTGCCTAGTTGAGCCGAGCGTATCGGCGGTTGCTAGGTTACTTGAAAGTACGGAAGAAGGACATTTGCCAACGGTAATCGTTGACATTGGACCGGCGAGCACAGACATCGCGATTCTTGATGGATCAATTCGTGTAACTGGAAGTTTAAACGTTGGCGGCAACACATTTACGCTCGATATCGCAAAACATCTCAAAGTCCCCCTTGAGAGCGCTCATCAGCTAAAAGTACTGAACGGCTTAAACGCTGGCAGTAGGCAGTCAAAACTCACCGAAGCGCTGACCCCTAGCCTTGATCGTATGGTATCTGAAACCAAAAAAGTTATGCGATATTACGACGAACGACTTTCGGATCATCGCAAATTAGAGCAAATTCTCATTGTTGGTGGCGGTGCAAACATACCTGGAATAGGTGACTATTTTACCAACAGGTTAATCATGCCAGCTCGAGTAGCAAGTCCATGGCAAGAGCTTGATTTCGGCAAACTGCCGCAACCAGCAAAACAATTTCGACCACGATACATCACCGTAGCCGGCTTAGCTAGCGTGAACGCGGGAAGGATTTGGCTATGATCAACCTCCTGCCGCCATCACTGAAGTCTGACATCCGCGCTGCTCGTACAAATGCTCTACTAGTAAGGTATATCGGTATTCTTGGAGTTGCAACACTTGTACTCGGCGGACTTGTTGGCGCAGCATACAGCGTACTTGATGCAAGTCGAGAGCCGGCTCAACTCGCATTTGAGCAAAGTCGGCTTCGAACAAGCCAATTTAACAGCGTTAAGACCCAAGCAGATGAGCTGCGAACCAGCTTAACAACAGCAAAAACGATTCTAGATCAAAAAGTATCATACGCAACAGTGCTCCATGAAATTGCTAACGCAATGCCAACAGGAGTAATTCTTAGCGACCTACAGCTCGATGCAAGCACCTTTGGAAGTGAGATGACAATTAGCGCTAAAGCTGTCGACTATGATGCGGCCTCGAAACTTGAAACAGAATTCGCAAAGAAAGATATTATATTCACAAACGTGAAGCTAGTGTCAATTGACTCAGGTAGCGAAGACAATCAACAAACTGACACCGTTTTTACTCCAACCGATGATTCTCAAGGCACAAGTTCGGATGCAGCATATCCAGTAAACGTTAGTATCTCATTCATTATTAATAAGGAAGCCCTCTAATGAAAGCCGCTCTCACAGCACAAACTCTGCGTATCGTTCTTATCGCTGCAATGTTGCTCCTAGTAGTAGGCGGCGTAGCTGGTTTTTTCTTCGCTCAACAAAAATTACAAGAGTTTGCAGCAACTACCACAAAGTTGCAGTCAGATACCGAGGCTAATAATAGTAGTGTTGAGTCGCTGCAACAATTAGGATCAACTATAAGCAAATACGATGATGTAAAAGAGAAGGCTAACAATATATCAACAGATAGTTCGGCATATCCCGTAGGCGTGATTGACACAGTCACTCGGCTAGGTAAAGAAGCAGGTATCACATTCAAAAATGTCAGTTTCGTGAACGAGTCACAAGACACATCATCTGAAGAAGGAGTTTCTACGCCACCACAAGACAGTGCAGCACCTCAAGCTCCTACAACAACCCCTGAGCCAGCCGCCCCAGCAGGACTTACTAAAAGACTCATCTCAGTAACACCGCCAGAGACGCTGGAATATACACAATTTTTACAATTCCTAGAAAAAGTTGAATCATCAGCCATGTACCTACAAGTAACAAAGCTATCCTTCTCGAAAAATAACGAAAGTCAAATTACCGTTCAGCCATTTGAAATAGAGGTGTATGTAAAGCAATGAATAAGTCAGTCTCCTTTTCGCTAGATAACATCAAGCAACCAGCTTTAAAGTTCTTACGGCGCTACCACTTATTGCTATTCTTTTTAGTAGTGAGTGCTGCTCTATTCACCGCTATCGTTATCCTTCTACAAATTACCAACCTAAGTACGAATGACCCATCAAACTCAGCTGCGCCTGTAGATACGTCATTTGACGAAGCCACCATAGAACGTATTCAAACGCTAGGTGAGCCAAGATCCTACAACTCAGGCAACAGAAAAAGTCCATTCAGCGAATAGTGCTATACTAAGCGTATGCTTCTTCCTCTTGAACGATTAGTCGGGACTGCCGTAATGAGCCTGCAAACCGGCTCAGAGCTAGCACGTGTAAAAACTATCATCATAGACCCCAGGGACTTAACGATAGCCGCCTATGAACTCGAGGGTCCTCTGCTCAACGAACATCCGTCATACCTAAGGCCAGTTGATGTTCGTGAGCTTTCGCAACTAGGCTTCATTGTAGATAGCAATGACGAGTTCGTACTCGCAAACGACATTATTCACTTAAATCAGGTACTCTCTTTTAACTTCAACTTGCTACACCTCCAGGTAATTGATCAAAAAGGCCGAAAACTAGGTAAAGTCACTAGCTACGCTATCGACTCTGGCAGCTTCAGTGTTCAGCAAATCGCTGTTCGTAAGCCACTTTTTAAAAGCTTTAACGAACCCGAGCTATTGATCAACCGGTCCCAGGTTGTCGAGATAAATGACACCTCAATAACCGTGGCATCGACTGACACAACAAGTCAATCAAGAACACCACTGAGAGATTACGCAAATCCCTTCAGGCAGACGAATGTTCAACCTGAGGCTATCGAATTTGAATCACGCTGGCATTCATCTAATCAAGCCGACTAACTGCCTCTTTTACGTCATCGTAACGAAATCCTTGGCGGAGTAAATATTGCGTGAGCTTCTGTCTGTCAGGATACCGTGAGGCCTTCTTAGTAATCACTTTAGCTAACTCATCCTGATCAGTACGCTCGCTCGACTGCAATGTTTCATCAATAATTAACGACGAGACGCCCTTCGCGCGGAGCTCGCTCGTGAGTTTTCGCAAGCTTGCTCCTTTAATCTGATTACGATGCTCGACCCAAAACGATGCAAAGCGCCGATCGTCAACGTACCCTTTTTCTTCAAGCCGCAAATACACACGTTCAGCTAATTCTTGCGAGACGCCTGGACGATCTTTTATAGTACCGTCGCGCGTTTTGTATTTTGTAGCCCTAGTTTTACGCCACAAATAGTCACGAATTTCACGAGCAGAATGCGGGCGCATTAAACAGTATTCGAGCGACCTCGCGTAGAGCTTACCAAACTGACTTTCATTTTCAATCTCGAGAAGCTGCTGCTCGGTATACTCTTTGCCAACCGCAATTCCTAGTTCAACAACCTGGAAGATGTCTAATGAAAATCGGTACTTCCCATCTATCGACACATTTACCCGACCTGGGTTTTTCACTTGCGCCGATATTGCAGTAACTTTATTATTCAATACTTTTATGCGTCGGCTTCGGAAACCTTTTTACGAACTTCTTTTTCAATTTCAGCCAGCACTGAAGGGTTATCTTTTAAGTAGGTCTTTACTGCCTCACGGCCTTGGCCAATTTTGCCGTCTTTATAGTCGTACCAAGCACCTGACTTACCCACTACCGAGTGGAGTGCTGCCAAGTCTAGTACGTCACCGGTTTTACTGATGCCTTCATTGTACATAATGTCGAATTCGGCTGTTCTAAACGGCGGAGCAATCTTGTTCTTTACTATCTTTACCTTGGTCCGGTTACCAATAATGTCTTCTCCAACCTTTAGCTGTCCAATACGTCGAATATCGAGTCGTACCGATGCATAAAACTTCAGTGCGTTACCGCCCGTAGTTGTTTCTGGATTACCAAACATCACACCGATTTTCATTCGAATTTGGTTAATAAATATCACCGTTGCCTTTGACTTATTGATAATACCGGTGAGCTTACGAAGCGCCTGGCTCATAAGCCGTGCTTGTAGCCCCATGTGACTATCACCCATATCGCCATCAATTTCAGCTTGCGGCACCAATGCCGCCACTGAGTCAACTACAATCAAATCAACCGCGTTAGAACGAACTAGCGTCTCAGCGATTTCTAGCGCCTGCTCACCGTTATCGGGCTGCGACACAAGCAGATTATCTGTGTCCACACCCAACTTGCGCGCATATGCCGGATCAAGCGCGTGCTCTGCATCGATAAATGCAGCTGTACCACCCTGCTTTTGAATCTCCGCAATAGCGTGAAGCGTTAGTGTAGTCTTTCCTGAACTTTCTGGCCCATAAATTTCGATGATGCGACCTTTTGGATAGCCGCCGCCGAGCGCGAGATCTAAACTAAGCGCACCACTTGGCAGTAGCTCAACGTCTACTTTTTTAGCTTCTCCTAACTTCATAATAGACCCATCGCCGAACTGCTTCGTAATTTGATCCATTGCAAGCCCAAGAGCTTTTAATTTGCCTTCGTTGTCAGGTTTCTCGGAACTTACTGCCGCTTTTTCTGCCTTCTTCGCCATATGCACATCCCCTCTCTTATTGCTTCTTTCTATTATACGTATGGTGACTACTTTTTGCCACATGTTCGCCTGAGCAGGTAGGACTAGTAAGCATGCTATACTATACTCAATGAAACACCGTGGATTCACTGTTATTGAACTCTTAGGAGCAATCGTCCTCCTTCTTATCATCGCTGGAGTATTCTGGTCACAAAAATCAAATATTGAAGCATCCGCCCGCGATGACCAGCGTAAAACCGCTATCAATGCTATGTACTATAGTCTTGAGGAAGTCTACTATCCAGCTACTAAGTCGTACCCGAAGACATTGTCGTCATCTATCCTTCCTTCAGTTGATAAAGAGCTGTTTACTGATCCGAACGGCAATAAAATTGGTACAGCCGCATCAGACTACCGCTACGAAGGCAAAAACTGCACAGATGATGCATGTAAAAGCTACGTACTACGCACCACTTTGGAACAAGAAGCTGATTTTATAAAAAACAGTCGAACGAAGTAAGTTAATCTTCGTAGGGGTCAATTGGAACTGCGCGCCCGTTCTTAAACGCTTCGATTGCGTTGTTTAATATGGCAACGTGCCTACGTGGGTTTGCCACGTACGAAAATCGATAGGTAGTTTCTTCACCTTCCGTACTTAAACGTACCGTTCCATAATCTAATATAGTTTGCAGTATACCTGTTTTTCGAAAGCTTGCATCTTCGATACTCCCCAGGCTGACTGTTTGCTCATGTCGCGAAAACAAACTATGTTGGATTTCTTGAATAACACTTTCGTTTGTCATATAAAACTGGTTTTGCAAATATACCCACACGGCCGTTCCACCACCAATTCCGATAAGTATCATAAGCAATAGTACAGGTAGTACTATCTGCTCATAACTTGGTAATCCAACTACCGATGAGCTTGTATCCGCTGGGTAAAGTATCAAGCCGATAATCATGACCAGTAGCGTAAGTCCCGTGGCAAAAACAGGTAGCAGTAGCCCAATTGGGTGACGTTTTACATCAAGAACCACAAACTCCCCATCACTCAAATTTAAATGCGGGTACTGCTTCACAGAATCTAGATGCCGTCGTTGATTTTCATCACTTACAGATAAATTGGCTGCGTCAGGGTTGCGCGAAGCATGAATGATTTTAGGCTCGTTAGCATACTGTGTACGTACTTGCGGATCAAAATTATGCCCAGGTGCTGTTTGCGGCGCATTCGTGACATGCGATGGCCGTGTAGCTTCTGTAGTATTATCAGACTGAGATTTGTTGCTCATAGTCCTATTATAGCAATCCTATTATTTCTCGACATGTTTACGCGCCTTTGGTGTCACACGTCGCCCGCGTGGCGTACGCTCAATAAATCCGATTTGCAACAAGTACGGCTCGTAAAAATCTTCGATTGTGCTAGCCTCATCACCGGTGAGCGCTGCAATAGTAGTGAGACCAACTGGATTATCTCCATAGTTTTGTATAATACTGCGAATCATCAAACGATCAGCGGGATCAAGTCCCATATCATCAATTTCCATCATGGTCAGCGCCTGTGAGGTAATTGCAGTGTCAATAATACCGTCTCCATTTACGTCTGCGTAATCTCGCACTCGTTTTAATAGTCGATTAGCTATTCGCGGAGTAAGGCGAGCCCTATGCGACAGAGTCTGGGCAGATTCAGGGTGTATAGTGGTATTTAAAATTGTCGCTGCCCGGGTAATGATTTGTGCAATCTCTTCGGGAGTATAAAATTCTAAGCGGTGCAAGTGGCCAAACCTATCACGAAGTGGTGCTGCTAAACTACCGGTTCTTGTTGTTGCTCCAATTACGGTGAACTTTGGCAAGTCGAGCCGAACACTGCGAGCAGCCGGACCTTTGCCAATCACAATATCAAGCTTAAAATCCTCCATTGCACTATAGAGCACCTCTTCGACCGCTCGGCTTAACCGATGAATCTCATCGATGAAAAGAATATCACCGTCTTGTAAGTTGGTTAAGATACTCGCTAAATCACCCGCGCGTTCAATTGCGGGGCCCGCCGTGACGCGCAGCCCTACGCCCATCTCATTCGCAATAACACTCGCCATAGTAGTTTTACCAAGCCCAGGAGGCCCGTATAGTAACACGTGATCAATCGGCTCATCACGTTTTTTAGCTGCAGCAATTGCAAGTTTTAAATTTTTTTTAAGTCGCTCTTGGCCAATATATTCATCGAACCGCTGTGGACGCAGACTCACTTCAATCAACTGCTCTTCCGTGCCCTCGTCCTCCGACGCCGTGTCAATAATGCGCTGGATCGCCATTACTGTTTCAGTGCCTCTGTAATTCGAGCCGCAGTTGGAAGTGACGTATCAATAGACTCGAGCGCCTTAGTCGCATCTGCTAACGTATATCCTAGTGCCATTAAGGCTTCGAGTGCTTCGTCAGTTTGAGCAGTAACAGACACCGCTATTCCACTGCCGTATTCCGTCGGTAGCCCGACTTTCTCGGCCAGATCGACAATCACTCGCTCGGCAGATTTTTTCCCAACACCGCTAGCACCCGTTACGTAGGCAATGTCACTATTTGCGATTGCATTGCGAACTTGCTCAGCGCTACCAAGGCTCAAGATAGCCAATGCTGCCTTGGGTCCAATACCCTGTACGGTAATCAATAGCTCAAACAGCTTTTTTGCAGCAAGAGTAGAAAAGCCAAACAGCTCTTCAGATTGCTCCCGTACATGGTGGTAGGTATACAGCTTCGTATCATCGTGAAGTGTCAGTTGTTCATAATCAATAGCCGGGACAGCCACTTCATAGCCAATACCGGCAACATCAACAATGATTGACCCAGCGAACTTTTCTACAATCTCACCTCGAACATGCGCTATCACAGCGATATTCCTCGTCCACCATTAAATATGCTTCCCGATGTTCCACCTGATCCAGTACCTGAACCCGATCCTCCTCCACCAGATGTCTGCTCACAGCCATTTTCATCGACTGTCGCACCCTGAGGCGTATTTGGACAATTGTCGTCTGCATCAATAACTCCATCGCCATCGGAGTCTGTGGTATCCTGGTCTTGCTCAACGCAATTAGGATCATTTGCTGCAAGGTTCTCTAGCCCCTCAATCTCACACATATCAGCCACACAGTTTGGATCGTCCGATGATAAATCCTCTTTTCCAGAAATTGCACAGGGCTGCTTGTCTTCCTTCTTATCCTTCTTGTCTTCTTTTTTGTCTTCCTTCTTTGGGATGTCACATTGCTTCGGTACCTTGCTTGCCAAGAAAACATCAGTTTTCACTCCTAGCGAGGTACATACACTAGCTTTCACTACACCACTCGGTTGAGCAAATCTCGGTGATGATGTGCCGATCGCTTCGCTCATTACACTGCGCCATATTGGACCAGCCATACCAGCTCCACCATTATTCATCATTTGATTATCATTGTTGCCTACCCATACGCCAACAGCAATTCCTGGTGTGTAGCCAATTGTCCAAGCATCTTTCGAATCATCAGTTGTACCTGTTTTTACTGCTGCTGTTTTAACTTGCCCGTCAACACCTGTTACAGTAAGTGACGATCCGAAGTAACTGCTGCGTGTTTGGTTATCAGAGAGTATATTCGAAAGAAGGTAGGCACCCTCTGAGCTTATCGCTCGTTCACTTTTGTAGTTCTGAGTGAATATAGCTCGGTCATATTTATTTTTAATTGAGCTAATCGTTGTGTAGTCATAGCGCTCGCCTTGGTTTGCAAAGGCAGCGTAGGCATTTGTCATTTCTGTTAGTGGTACTTCGGCAGAACCCAGCGCCAATGAAAGCCCATATGATGAACTATCTTTTAGAGTTGTAATGCCGAGCTTTTGGGCTGCTTCAATTGATGCTTCAATCCCATTTTTTTGCATTACCTTAATGGCGGGAATATTCAATGACCAGTTCAGCGCTTGTCGTACTGTCACATCACCTCTGAATGAACGGTCAGCATTCTGAGGAGTATACCCACCGAAATCCGTAGCCTTATCTTCAAGTATGGTTGTAGGAGTGATGTTACCTCTCGCGAGCGCATCGGCATAGTAAATAGGCTTAAAACTTGAGCCTGGCTGCCTAGCGGTTGTTGCCATATTCACCGTACCAAAATCTTCATTGGCATAGTCAATACTGCCCACCAGTGCACTAATACCTCCGGTTTTTGGATCAATCGCTACGACACTCGCGTTAGAGCCTGCGTTTGCCTGAATGAATGGCAGATTATCCTGTACAGCTTGGTTCGCCCTCTTTTGTAAATCTAAGTCGAGAGTTGTTGTCACCTGGTACCCTGAACGAGTTACTTTCTCTTCACCATATTTTTCGTATAACTCACCCAAAACCATTTCTGTAAAATGAGGTGCTTCATTCTCTATCTTGCCGCCACCAGCATATGTTAATTCAACCGCAAGCGCAGCTTCTTTTTCATCATCTGTAATATAGTCATTGGCCACCATTCGACTGAGCACTGTAGTCTGGCGTTGCCTAGCAAGTTCTGGGTCACCACTCACTGGTGAATAGGCACTCGGCGCCGGTAGTACGCCTATAATCATGGCACTTTCCGCCAGAGTCAGCTCGCTCGGCTGTTTATCAAAGTAGTTTTCTGCCGCCTGTTCGATACCAAAAGAGTTTTCACCATAGTAAACCGAGTTTAGATACATGGTAAGAATTTCTTCTTTTGAATAACGCTGCTCAATAGCCATCGCGATTACCAGCTCTTGGTATTTCCGTAAAATCGTTTGACGCTCAGTTAGTAACGTATTCTTTGCAAGCTGCTGGGTGATAGTCGATCCACCGCCAGTAATCTCACCTGCGGTTAAATTAGAAAAAAGTGCACGAGCAATCCCAAACACATCAAAACCACCATGCTTATAAAAGTCTTTATCTTCAGACGCAACGACAGCCTCTTGTGTGGTTTTGGCAATCGCACTGAGCGGCACAATTTCCCTATCACCAGCTCTGGCCCCTGGTGTCGTGTAAAACTCTTCACCGTTCTTGTCTAGCAGCACTACGCCTGTATTGTTTCGATTCAGCAATCGCTCTTTGTCGCCAATGTCGTTGTAGTAATAGGCGTACGTGGCAATTGGAGTGATTAGAAGAAACGCCAAGATTGGACCAGCAATTAAAGCAGCTTTCTTTTTCTTCGAAAGCCCTTTAAACCACACCCAGCGGCGCTTTGCAAACCGTTTCACCTTACTTACTGAAGTCACTTTTTTTGTGTACTTGCCTTGTCTATACATCCTATAAGTATAGCAAATCGCCTAAAAATCAAATAGCTGCCCTAGAGGGTAGGCTGGGCAGCTATATTCTTGCGGTGGACGTTCTACCGCCACAAGATTTAACTATATAGGTGATAGCTGATATTTTACTGAGAACAGCTAATGCCGAATCATATAGGCGTGTGTTATAGCGGTAGCTAAGGCGTCGGCCGCATCATCAGGCCTTGGTATTTCTTTTAAGTTCAACTGCAAGCGAACCATTTCTTGCATCTGTTTTTTATCAGCCTTGCCGTAGCCGGTAAGCGTCTGTTTGATTTGCATTGGAGTGTATTCTGCAATCGGCAACCTAGCTTTACGGCCAGTCAACATCGCTACGCCACGGGCATGGCTCACGCTAATTGCCGTCGTTACGTTTCTCGCAAAAAAAAGCTTTTCAATACTCATATTGTCGGGCTTTGTTTCGGCAATAATAGCCGTTAAACCATCAAATATTTCCTCTAGTCGCTCATCAAGCGGAGTATGCGCGGGCGTTGTAATAACGCCGGCTGTCACCATTGTAAGCTTCGTATTGTTCACATCAACTACACCAAACCCCAATATGCCAGTTCCTGGGTCAATTCCAATTATTCTCACGAGAGCTTTTCCTCAATACCCCCATCCACAATATACACTTCGCCATCTTTCAGCGTTTCGTATTTCATACCATTTTGATCAAAGTAGTCTACCATCGCCTGGGCCTCGTCATCAAAATAATCCGACTGATAATGGGGAACAAGTTGTGGGTAAATAAGCCCAAGTCCATTCCAAACAATTTCCTCGTTATACTTATCGGGGACCGCGTACGGGTCGTCGCCGTGCTCAGTACCATGGAGTGTTTTTGTTGCAAGAATTGCACCAGCACTCGAGCCACCATATACCATATCAGTTGATTTTAGTGCATTTGTCACTAGCGCATCGAGGCCAGAATACACAAACGCTCGTCGCAGTACGAATGTATTACCACCGCTCACCCAAATAAACGGTGCCGCTTCAACTAGTGGACGTAGTTTTTCCGGTTCACCAAAATAGTTTCGAAGGTCTAGTTCATAAAATTCAAACCCAGCATCTTCGAATTCGCGCTGTTTTTGCTGCACATGCGCCTTTCGATCAATCTCCGGACCATCATCTTTCGCATTATCAATAAATAACACCCGCTTATCATCACCAACCAGCCGCTTCAGTGTATCTACGTGGTTGCCAAATCCCTCACTCGATAAAAATAACTTCATACACCCAGTATAGCGCTACTTACTACTAGGTATAAATGATGTAACTTTTTTTATCGCACTTACCATCTCGCTTCGCCATTCCCAACCCGCGTAGCCTAGCGCCAACAACCCCACACCACCAAATGCCCACCAGCCTAGCGTCGCCTCAGTAGAATCTGCCACGGCTTCAACTGGAAAATCGGCTTGTATCATTCCCACTTTATTTCGACAGCGGTTTGTTGCCGGGTTACGCTCCTGATTTGCCGCACATGGTTTTAATACGCTAGCGGTTTCTACAGCCTTACAGCGGTTTGTGGCTGGATTTCGTACTTGATTTTGTGTACACGGCACCAGGCCAGCTGTCGTCGTTGCCAAATTACGACAGCGGTTTGTATCAATGCTTCTATATTTGCCCGGTCCACAGTCTGCGAGTACAGAAGCAACCTGTACCTTATTGCAGTATCCTGTTTCAGTATTTCGTACATAGCCCGACCGACACGGTGGATACTCCATCCACACATTTACCGCATTCGGTGTCTGGCGGTATGTCTGTCTCCACTCACCATTAATCAGCGCATACGAAGTGTCAGCTGATAATTCTGCGTAATGCACACTATGTACTTCTGTCGCCATATCTGACGAAAGCAAATACACCGTACCTGTAGTTGTTTTTGTAAGCGTCAAGTCAGTATCTTTGATGTATACAGTTATGAAACCTCCGGATGAAATTGCACCCGATAGCTCATAGCTTTTTACTGCACTCCGATTCGTCTGCACTATACACCCATCAACGGCAACCGACCCTCCGGAAACATTCACAAGCTCAATAAACTGTGCTTCAGTTGCAACATTGGCAGCTACTTCCGAAATTACAAGCCCTTCACACATGTTTACTGTTTTTGGCACGGCGAACTCGTTTGGACTATTCCCTGGCTGCGGATATATCGTCCACACCCAGACGGCTTGATCGCTATTGTAACTCCATGCCTGATTATCGAATCCGGAACTGCTCGGGTATCCAATCATTGACGCATCATACCTAGTAATTCCATAGGTATCTTCGAGCCATACCCAACTACCGCTGGCACTTAAGTTAACTGCAAAACTTATGTAATCACCTGCAGCTAAAATCCCGCTTAACTGTTGAGTGTTTGATACCGTTGATGATTGTCCGTAGCTACCTGTGCGCAAGCGATAATACGACATGTCAATATCTGTCGCTGTTGGATTGTATAGCTTTACATAGTCGGAACATATACCTGTGTCTATCGGCGAACAGGTTGGGGCATCGGGGTATATTTCGACTATTTGCAGTGGCGCTGATGGCGGCACTTCGTACAGATTATCGCTCGCCAGCGTAAACGCATTATCTGGCACAAATGCTGAGAAGGTTGAGTTATAGTTTCCTGTTGATGATGAAGTGGCGCGTGCAAAGTAAAACGTAGCAGGAGTTCCGGCTATACGAACAGTTGATGACGAGATACTTGGAGAAACCACTTCATCGTTAAACAAAAGATCAGACGGAGGAGCTAAGCGCACTAAAGTGATTGCCGGCTCGGCTGGTGGAAATGTGTTCACATACCCAAATGTAGCGCTCGGTAGCACCGTTTCATCAGCGACAGTAATATAGCGCTTCGGCGCCAGATTACCCTGCAACTCGACTAGAACATTATCTGTCGTGGCATGCTCATACCTCACCTGCCAGCCATCCAGGCTTGTAACAGTAGATGAGTTATTAAATATCTGCACATAATACACACTACTTCCAGAAAAAGAATAGCCCGTTATGAGTAACGGACCATTTGTCTTAATCGGTAGCTCGTCTGATGGAGCTGTGCTGATTTGCGCACTCACTGGTAACGCGCTGCAATGCAGCAAACTTATGAACGCCAACACTCCCAACCAAAGACGCATCATACCAGCAGTATGCACTAAGTGTTGTAGGTATGTCAATAAAATTTACACCACGAAGTCTGCGTTTGTATGCACGTTTACCACATCATCAACATCGTCGAGTACATCAAGAACGCGCATTACCTTGTCGGCAGTCTCTTGGTCGCTAATAGCAACAGGCGTGTTTGGAACGTATTGCAGCTCCGCGTCAGTAACCGTTAGTCCGGCCCCTTTCAAGCTAGCCCGAACTTTCATTAAGTCTTTTTGATCTGTATACACCAAGGTCTCGTCACCATCTTCAACTACATCTTCAGCACCAGCCTCTAGTATTGTCATTAGTGTGTCTTCGCCAGTTTCCGTTACACGAATTACACCTTTTCTAGTGAATTGAAACATCACACTTCCAGCATCGGCTATTCGTCCACCGTTTTTAACAAGCGCGGTTTTTACTTCCGGCAACGTACGATTGCGGTTGTCAGTGGCGGTTTCTATAATGATGCCCACACCACCAGGACCATAGCCTTCGTAGGTAATTTCTTCTAGGGCAGCCGCCGACTTATCCGCTACGCGATCAATCGAGCGCTGAATGTTGTCTTTTGGCATATTCGCTTGGCGTGCTTTTTCGATCGCCATAGCGAGCGCTGGGTTCATATCTGGATCTGTTCCACTTCGCGCCGCAATTGCAATCTGATTGCCTATGCGAGTAAATACAGCACCACGTTTCGCATCGTTTACGCCCTTATCGCGTTTTATTTTTGACCATTTATTATGTCCAGCCATAAGAATTCTCCGTTTATTCGGTATACATTTTATACTATTATAACAGATTGAAAACAGTGATCAGGTGGCAGTAGCAACTACGAACTCGGGCCAGGAATACTTATCCAACAAAGTGTCTTGTTAGAGCTATCTATGTTGTTATATGTATAGCCCGTATTTGAACTTACGTAGCCAGGGTACACATACTGCGAAACACGCTCAATCCCACATTTTTGGTTAACACCTGGCAGTGTGTATGTCATACGCAGTGGCTGCGGATCTCCGTTCCATGTAGTAGCTGCATACGTAAGGTAGATACCATTATACGTAGTACCTGTATTAGGTACGGACCTCGGGGGGCCGCCAACAGTTGCAATATTCGTATCGAATGTACTATTTGCGGCTACGGTTGATGTTGTGGTGCATCCTGACTGGGTGGTTATACATGCACTGCCACCTGAGATTGGATAGTTACCGGTTTGCGCGACGTACAGCTGAATCAATCGGTATGATTTTGCTGCAGCGTCGATTATTGCGGTGTTGTTAGCACGCTGCTGAATACCGTTATATGCCACCACGCTAATTGCAGCTAAAATAGCGATCACCACAATAACGATTAGTAATTCAACAATCGTAAACCCAATGTTTTTACGTTTCATATGCCTATTTAACCATAAACTGTTTAGCTACCCTATTCCACCAAACTTGCTTCATTCAAAGAAAACTTTGTTTTGTGCCACATATACACACAAGTGGCAATAATGCACCCGAATAGCATCGTGGCTCCCAGCCATGTTATCGATATCTCTTGCACGGCCCATGGCAGGTTTCCAAGATACTGCGTAGTTGTTGTCATGTAGCTTAGAAGTAGTTCAGCTGGAAGCGCAATAATATGCGCAACCTCTCCAATAACCAACCCTCCAATCCCACCAACGAAGGTGAGTAACATTGCAAGTGGCACAAACGGCAGTATCAACAAATTCGCTATCGGAGCAATAACGCTAAACTGCCCAAATGTGACTAATAATATAGGTAAGGTGCATACCTGGGCTGAAATTGTCTCTACTAGGATTCGTCTAACTGGCTGTTCATCCGTCTTGTCGCCAAAAAAGTAAGCATGCAGCAGCGGCGCAAGAATCATCACCCCGCCAAAAGCAGCAAAACTTAACTGCCACCCAATATCTCCCCAGGCATACGAAGGTTGTACGAGCAAGGTAATTGCCATAGCAAACGGCAGTAATACGAGTGGATGGAACCTTCGGCCGTAGTACCACGCAAGCAAACTTAAACCCGCTACCAGCCCAGCCCTGCTCATACTCGGGCTCATGCCAGTAACTGCAATAAATGCCAGTATCATACCGCTTGCCGATATAAACGATAGGTATTTTGATATTCGTTCGAATAGTCGCCTGGCTAGCCGCACCAAAATTGTTAGGTTATACCCGCTTGCTACCACTATGTGCGTCAATCCTGCAGCCTGTAACGCTGTGTCCAGTTCTTCAGGTAACCCTCTACGCTGGCCCACTAAATAACCCAGCCCTAGGCTTGCTTGCGGTTCGCTAATCACTTCCGTCACCCCTTTTGAGAATTCGTCGCGTACTGTCAGAGCAATATCACCTGGCGTAGGGCGAGTCACGCGAACAATATCGGCCAAGTAGGCACTAGCGCTGAATGATCCGAAACCGTCAGCCAAAACTGCATTAACCGTGACTACATCACTACGACGTACCAAAGCCTCAGACTTGGTTGTTATCCATACACTTCCGCTAGCTTCACTGTCATTGATTGTCGCCGCAGTAAGTCGAATAATTAGTTGGTCTTGCTTATTTTTTTCTGTATCTTCTGTAACTACACCAGTCAACCTAACTTGCTGGCCTATGTATCGCCCTACACTAGTGTCATCATCTAAAGAGATTGACCCACGCCATAGCCCAATACTCAGTCCACCCACTAAGCTTAGTACAATCAATGCCACGTTAGCTCGCCATACTCCAGTTGCCACCATCCCAATTCCAGTAAATAGCCACGCTATCGATGCGAACATTCCAGTCGGTAAAAGTGCTACTAGCCATACGCCAAATACAACGCCACTGCTTGCAATGGCAATATGCCATGAACTGTGAACTCGCTTGCCTAGTAAATTTGCAAGCATGGCAGGGTATATCCTACTGCCAGCCGCCTAGAAGTAGCCCATTTATTGTCATAGTTATGAGAAAGAAGCTAGAATTAAGCCACCAAAATTTCCAACTTTTCCGTGCATAGAAATTTGTACCAATTGTAGTCGCCGCTGTTAAACCCAGCCAGAGCACTAGGCTTGCAATCACTCCCTCAAAAGCATCGCTTACTTTCATGGTATTTAAAATAATTGCCAGCGTAAGTGCTTGCAGCAGCGATGAAGCCATCACATAACTTATCGCCTGATTGGCTTCGCGCCGCGGAAGCTTCATAATATCAACACTACTGAGTGTCGACCACAGCTTTCCGAACCCTTTCGGAGAATACCAATACGCTCCCACCGCCATATATACCACCCAAGCTGCAATGATTGCTGGATAATTAAGCCCGTTTAGTTCCAACATCTTTGTTCCTCCATCTTATAGCTTCAATGTAGTACGACTTCCTACATAAATCAAGAAAACCGACTCACCTAATGAGTGAGTCGGTTTTCTTGGAGGGACCACTGGGGCTTGAACCCAGGACACCCTGCTTAAAAGGCAGGTGCTCTAACCAGCTGAGCTATGGTCCCGCAATGTTACTTTAAATAATGTACGTTAATAGAGGTAAAATGTCAATGTTTGGCATCTTTATGCTTATTAGGTGAAGGTGCTATCAACAACTCAATTACGGCTAAGAATATCCCAATAGATACAATATATTTCTGATACAACGTCGCGACATCGAACAGCTCCCTGCCGGGACCCTGCAAAATCAGGGCTTGGCCTAACGGTTCGAGTAGCAATGCCGTACCTAGCACTGAGAATAAAAGCGATCCAGCTATACGGTGGGTTACTTTTTTATACTTTGCTCCAGTCATAAGAAGCGCCGTTGCAGGAAGTAACACCAATACTGCCGACACTACAGCGCCAAGTGGCGGACTTAGTAGTGCAGCACCAAATTCTCGCACAATAGTCGTCAGGTCATCAGCACACAAACTACTTAGGACAGAACCAGCCGCAAGCGCAAGCCCAAGCATGCCGAAACGCCGCTTACTCGCAAAGGCAATAACAAATAATATGAATAGAACAATAACAAATATAACGACTGCGCTCATGCTTACAGTATAGCAATCAAGGCAAAGCTACGCGCCAATACGGTCTTTTTTCGGGCGACGTTTCGCGTTTTGCTCAATATACTCAATAATTTTTTCAGCTACGTTCCGCCCGGTAATTAATTCGGGCGTTTTAATGCTTGCACTAGAATTTACCTCTAGCACTAACGGGCCGCGTTCACTTCGCATCATGTCTACACCACAAATCGGTAAGCCCATTGCCTTTGCGGCTTTAATCGCCGTTTTGCGCTCTTCGTCGGTGAGTTTTACCGGAACACCTTCACCGCCCTGGTGTGTATTTGAACGGAAATCACCGTCAAGACTTTGGCGCTTCACGCTAGCAACCACACGGCCGCCCACAACGAGCGCACGAATATCAGTACCAGCAGACTCCTTCACAAATTCTTGCACCAAGAAGTTCACACCTTCAACATAAAAGGCCTGCATTACCGCTTTTGCTGCTTTTGGTGTTTCAGCAAGCACTACGCCGTTACCATGTGTACCGCGAGCCACTTTAATAATTAGCGGGGCGCCGCCCGCTAGTTCTACGATATCGTCAAAGCTAGCAGATTCACGAGCAAACACTGTTTTAGGAATACCTACACCAGCCTTTGCTAACACCTGGTAAGCACGAAGCTTATCTCGTGAACGATTAATGGCCAGTGAACTTGCAGTTGTAAATGACCCTTGTGACTCAAACTGACGTACAATTGCCGTTCCATACTTTGTGTAATTCTGTGCAATGCGGGGAATGATTGCATCGAATCGATCTAAACTTTCACCCTTATAGCGCACTACTGCGTTATTCTTTTCAATCGCGGTGTAGGCATCCTTATATTTCACTAAGCGAACATCGTGACCGCGCTTTATGGCTTCTTCTTTTAGTCGCTTAGTAGTGTAGTTGCCTGGCCCATTCGATAAAATAGCAATCTTCATTACGCCGCCTTTCGGGTATTAGTTAGCTGTTGTTTCCTCAGTTGTTCGGCTTTTTGTTTTTCAAGTCGAGGTTCACCCAACTCAACATCAACGATGAACTTACCCTTCAATACGTTGCGGCCAATAAGCACAGGATACACCTGTTGCGAACGGTTGGCTAGAGTAAACGATGCGCGTATCAAACGCCCATCAAGAGTTAATAGTAATCGCACCCTGTAGCGCTCTTCACATTGACCAATGGTGCTTTTTACGACGATACGGTCAAACTCTTTCATTGTATGACGGAGAGGTTTGTGATGGGGACTTGTCTCATCAAACAAATAAAATGACAATTCACCATTCTCTTCACGGATATCAGTTGCCCATATGGCTGACGTTTTTGCGCCAGTATCGATGCGGGCTGGAATGTGAATTACATCAATTTCAGGAAACGAGACATATTCGGCTCGTCCAATCATATTCTTCGGTCTTGATGGCTGATGCTGCATGATGATTCCTCTATCGAGTTGCCCCTAAGGATAATCCTATTTACATGGTAATTCAAGCCATCAACATAGAATAATGATAGCAATACAGCTACTCTATCATATTTTTAAAATAAAGTCAATAACAGCTGCTTGCGGGCAACTAGAAGATTCCGCGTTTTTTAGCGCCGCCAAATTGCTCAAGTAGCTCTTTTTGCTTCTTGCTCAATTTCGTCGGAGTATCAACAACTATCTGTACTATATGTGCGCCGCGCCTGTCACTACGCAAATGCGGTACGCCATGTCCGCTTAGCTTAAAATCTGTACCGCTTTGTGTTCCAGCTGGAACTTTCATCTTAATCTTGCCGTCAACCGTATCAACTGCGATTTCTGTACCGAGTGCTGCGTCCACCATGCTAACGTGCTCTTCACTCAGAATTAAGTCGCCTTCGCGTGTGAATTTCTTGTGTGCTTTTACACGAATATGTACATACAAGTCACCCTTGGGGCCATTGGCAGTTGCCTCACCGCGCTCCTTTAGGCGAATTGTCGCCCCGTCGTCGATACCAGCCGGCACTTTTAATGTAACCTCCTGTTTGCGTCGCTCCGTTCCATTACCGCGACACACGGTGCACACTTTTTCAGGTACTTTCCCACGGCCCTTACACGTTTCACAGGTAACCGCCTGTTGAATAGCACCAAACATTGTGTTCATAACCCTCGTTTGCTGGCCGGCACCTTTACATACAGGACATGTTTTTAATTCGTGGCCTGGTTCAACAGTAGAGCCATGACAATGTGAACATTCGTCATCCATATCAAACGCTAACTCACGCTCAACGCCAAACACCGCTTCCTCAAACGTGAGTTGAATTTGCGTTTCTACATCACGGCCACGAACTGGACCACGTTGCGTTCCACCGCCGCCAAAGAACTGGCCAAAAATATCGCCCAGGCCACCGTCACCGAAATTGAATTCAAAGCCACCCTGGCCTCCCCCGAATCCCTCGAATGGATTACCGCCGCCGTAGCCTCCACCACCTGATGAACCACCTACGCCAGCATGGCCGAACTGATCATAACGTTGTCTTTTTTGGCGATCTTTTAATACCTCATAGGCTTCATTTACTTCTTTAAACTTTGCTTCGTCGCCACCCTCTTTATCCGGGTGATACTTAACCGCAGCTTTACGAAAAGCTTTTTTTAATTCATCATCACTGGCGTCTTTACCAACACCCAAAACTTCATAGTAATCACGCTTGCTCATTACTACTTAGTATAAAAAACTAGCACTCAAAGTTCAAGAGTGCTAGTTATTAAGAGTTAGTGCGCATTGCGTAACCACGCCGCCCTCATTAGCCGAAGCCGCACCAGCCATACAGGTATTGTTGATGCCTCGCTGATAATAGACTATTCTCGATGTAGTCGAGTTAACATATTGATATAGCAAGCCAGCTCGCATGTTGTTGCCTATGCCAATCGAAAATAGTTCCGTGGCAAGTGTTGGTTTAGAAGAAACGAATTCGCTTAAGCTTGAGTCGAGCGTTGCATTCACAGAGTAATTGCCACTATCCCCTTGCCAACATACACCACTCGGGTAATTCGCACCCAGGCAGCCACTGACCGTTGGATACACAGAATTAATTGTTTTATAATTTTGCAGCGCCTTGTAGTATTGATTAACCCCGCTTGCAACTTGAGCATTTTTCGCGCTGGTTTGTATGCCGTTATAGGCGACGACTGAAATCGCGGCTAAGATTGCTATAACGACAATAACTATCAGTAACTCTACAATTGTAAATGCATTTGAGCGCCTCATAATTTGCTTAAAATGGCTGAGTGTTAGAT
>JALRDS010000016.1 GCA_023259925.1 Candidatus Saccharimonadia bacterium | reverse complement strand
GGGTGGTTTTTGCTAGAGTAATGAAGTTGGTCCCGTCGTCTAACGGTTAGGACACCAGGTTCTCATCCTGGCAATCGGAGTTCGATTCTCCGCGGGATCACCATATTGACATTTTACATTATTTATGCTAAAATACTCTTGTTTCATTGGAATAAGAGTTTATTTCGTTCCTGAAGCACTTTTACAGAGTAGAGAAACTTTTGACAGGCAAAGAAGTCATATCCGGTATGTGACTTGTTTGCCTGACCAAAAGTATTGGTTATGAGCAGGAAGTAACGACATGAAGCTCTCCGCCCGCCTCATCATCTCCGACGACATTCAGCAGACCAGCCTGGTGCTGCAGGGATACGACCTCAAGGAGCCCGTTCCCGAGCACCCTCTCCTGGAAAGCAGCTACCACGCCTTCAGCTACTACGGCTGCGTTGGCGTGCTGAGTCTGCACCACTGGGACGGCGTCTCAACCACGATCGAAACCATGCCCCACACGGGACGTGGCCAGACCAAGCTGTTCGACAAGCTCGTCGGTCCTCGGATCGCTGCCCTCCGGCTCACCATGAGTCGCGAGATGCGCAGCATCATGAAGGAGACTGGCAGCTGTTCAGGACAGGAGCTGGAAGTTCACTTCACCTCCATGGATGCTGACCGCATTCGGGAGTCGATCCAGACGTGTGCAGATGACGAGAACACAACGTTCTTCGCCTGGCGCAACATGAACCTGGGTCGGTACGACGTGAACAACCGGCTGGTCTGGGGTCGAGACTGAGGTGCGTGGGGCGACCGCTAGGTTGCATTTTGACCAAATGGTCGCCCCTCACACGCTCCGCGCTACTTCCACCTTCGCCAACATCTCTGCTCTGTTCTCAACCTAAGATTTTAATGCATTTAAAGGTTTAGTTTGAGCTTGTAGCCTATCTATTTAATTAAGATTCAATTTCTTTGAGACCACTAGATGAACTATACCGTTTTCGACGGTCACACCGAGAACTCCAAATCTTTCTTTCAGAGCTAAGAGATCATGAGAAGCAGTGTTCTAATTTAATGCATGTGGGCACGCCGAATTCATTCACTCACGCAATGTGGGTGTTTTTATATTAAGCTCCATCAATATGTTCACTCAGGTCTTCATGAAGCATGAATTAAGCAAAAAACAGGCAACATCTACCTAAACAGTTTGTAGAATGTTTCTCGAAGTTGTATAGCTAGATTTATTGTGCCGGCTCTTCAGTGGATATTCATCGACGCAGGGTCAGGGCCAAAGCGCTTTCCAGTTTCGAGCGAGTCAATAAGCACCATGTGCTCTGAAGATAACTCAAAGTCAAACACATCAATATTTTCCTGAATGCGAGATTGGTTTGTTGACTTAGGAATCACAATTAATCCATGTTGAAGATGCCACCGGATCACAACTTGAGCAGGAGACTTACCATACTTCGCTGCGAGTTCTTGCAGCGTATCGTTGTTAAGTAAATCACCGGTAGAGCCACCAATAGGGCTCCACGACTCCACTCGAATACTGTTTGCATGGCAGTATTCTCGTAACTCGCGCTGCTGGAAGTAGGGATGAAGTTCAACCTGGTTTACTGCCGGTAGCACCGATGTGTGCTTTTTTAGCTCCTCTAGATGCTCTATGTTAAAGTTACTTACACCAATTGTTTTTATGAGCCCCTCGGACTGTAATTTTATAAGCTCTTTCCAGGTCTCAACGTACAACCCGCGAGCAGGCATTGGCCAATGAATCAAATACAAATCAACATAATCAAGCTTCAAGCGTTCTAGGCTGGCGAGGAGAGCAGGCCTTACTTTATCTGCACCCTGATCACTGTTCCATAATTTCGTCGTAATGAATAATTCTTGTCGATCAATACCTGACTGTGCGATCGCTCTTCCGACACCATCTTCATTTTGATACACCATTGCTGTATCGATGAGCCGGTACCCGGCGCTTAGTGCGTGCAGAACCGCCTGCTCTACTTCCTGGCCACCATCGGCCTTCCAAACACCGAGACCGAGCTGGGGAATTGCATTGCTGTCATTGAGCGAAATTGTGGTTGTAGAAGACATATATTCACATTACACCATTCAATGCTTAAGATATGCTGAGAAGTTTATTGCAACTGGAAGATGTAATGAAAATACACAATACCGTAAAATCTTTCCGTAATCTACATTACAGACGGTTACAGCACGATGCAGCCATACTGGAACATAGCCTGGCAACACTCAGGCATTAATCGAAAGGAGCTTCTATGAATGCACTATCAAACACTAGCCCGCTAGTAGGTTCAAAGAAAACGACGTTAATCGCTGGCGCTATTGCAGTTGCAGCGATCGCTACCACGTTCGCCTTCGCACCCGCAACCAACGCACTGGGAGGATTCGACAAACTAAACCTCGGCACAGGGATCAGCTCAACTGACGGCGACGAAACATCGTCTGCCGGCCTGCGTGCAGCAAGTACCGATGGTCTTGAAAATCTGGGAGTTGGCACTGCAGTAGCAAATAATGACGGCGATGAGTCTCAACAAGCAACACTCGGCGTTGAAAGTACCGATGATCTTGAAAATATCGGAACGCACAGCTCAACAAACACAACCGACGGTGATGAATCGCAGTCTAGCAACCTTCACGTTAATAGCAATGACAACCTGCGTAACGTATCAGCGGGTGCCGACACGGCCGTGAAAGATGGTGATGAATCAACAAATTATGGCATATCATTCGGCTTTGAAGAATAGTTAGCTAACAAACATCTCTAGGGTTCGCTCTTACGCGAGCCCTATTTTTTTGCTGGCCAACAGAACATTTACCGTGAAAGACGTGCGCGAGTACTCCAACACACCCTCTGACTGCAACCGCTTCATTTCGATTGAAACCGCCTCCCTAGAAGCGTCAATCATATCCGCAATCGCTTGATGAGTTAGGTTGAGGCCATTCTCATGCAAGGCTACCAATTCTGCACCAGAAAATTTTTGACAGATGTGCTGAAGGAGATGGAGTATTTTTTGACGCAGCGTTGTTTGTTGGATCGTCGTTATATGGCGCAGCAGATCATCATGCTGCTCACTTAATCCCCGCGCTAGCTGTAAGGCCAGTGCGGTATTTTTGTTTGCTTTTGAAAGTAAGTCTCGTTTATCCACCACGTAGCCAGAGCCCCTACTGAATGCCATATACAAATAATTTGGTGATGAAACCGGACGTAGGACGTCCTCGATTGGCGCCACATCATACCTACCGGCAAGCCACATCAGTCGCTCATCACCCTTGTTAGTAACGAAAAGCACCTTTACAACACCCTGTCGAATAATGAGCACTGTGTCAGCCGAAACATTAGGTGTAAACAACACTTCATTTTTTTCGAATGTCCGTAATGGAAAAGATTTCACGTAATTAACAATATCCATATATCGAGCATAGCCACAATTGACCAATATTTACCACAGGGCAGATACCCGCACTACTAAAATAGTGCTACACTGACTACATATGAACATATCTAAAATCGTTAGGTATTTTACACAGCATCCCACAGTATTTCGTGTACTCGTGTCTACTATTTTTATTACAGCATGGCTGGCTGTCAGCGCAGTAGGTGGGCCATATTTTGGCAAAATTAGCGAAGTTGCAACGAATGATCAATCATCTTTTTTGCCGGTTGACGCCGAATCAACCCAAGTTACAAACCGACTTAAAGCATTCCGTGACGACTCGTCAGTGCCAGCAATTATTGTGTTTTCAAATGAATCTAACAACCTAAGCAACGAAAACATTGGCGCAATCGCAAGTGCTACAGACAACCTAACATCCTTACCCGAAGTTACTGGCGATGTCTCACCGCCGATTATTTCAGACAACAAGGAAGCAGCATTTGTAGCCGTAAACGTCGCTAGTGATGAAGAATTTAAAGATACTACAGAGAAAATCACCAAACTATTAGACGACGAGTCTGTTGGCGTTACGTACTACATTAGCGGACCAGTTGGATTCTCGACCGATCTGTCAAAAGCTTTTTCAGGCATAGACGGACTTCTCTTGGGTGTAGCCCTGAGCGTAGTGTTTATTATCTTGCTTATTGTGTACCGCTCACCAATTCTGCCATTTGTCGTTTTGCTTACCTCAATCGTGGCTCTATCCGCCGCTATTTTAGTGGTGTACTACCTAGCAAAAGCCGATATTATTCGACTCAATGGGCAAGTCCAAGGAATCTTGTTTATATTGGTAGTCGGTGCAGCGACAGATTATGCATTACTGTACGTAGCACGTTACCGAGAAGAACTAAAAAGACAGGCAACTGTTACAATTGCAATTATTAAAAGTTGGAAACGTTCAATTGAACCGATTGGTGCCGCCGGTGGTACCGTAATTGCAGGCCTGTTGTGTTTACTCTTGTCAGACTTAGCTTCTAATCAAGCACTCGGACCAGTTGGTGCTATCGGTATCGCAGCCGCCATGCTCAGTGCGCTCACGTTCCTACCGGCTGCACTACTCGCGATTGGACGCCCGGTTTTTTGGCCCAAAATCCCAACAAAAGAAAAAATAAACTCAAAAATAGATGACTCAAAAGCTACAGGGATCTGGCCAGCCGTTGCACGGTTTGTTGAACAGCATACAAGACAAATCTGGATAATTACCACAGTACTATTATTGGCGGCATGTATTGGTATTATTCAATTGCGTGCTGATGGCGTTGCACAAAGTGACTTACTACTTGGTGAGTCACGGGCAAGACAAGGACAAGAGATTTTAAGTACATATTTCCCGGCAGGATCTGGTACACCTGCGCAAATCTTAGTCCCCGAGACGTCATTAGAAGCTACAGTTCAAAATCTCGATAAAGCCGATGGCGTCGCATCACTCGAAATAGCCGCGAAAGATAGTCCATCAGGCTCCATGCCGATTGGTGAAGCCGAACAAAAATTAAAAGAATCCATACGTCAAAAAATCATCGCATCGCAGGGCAACTCCCCAGCAGTCGATACAATTGCCATGCAAGCATATCCATTCAAGAACGCAGAGCCGACTGTCGTAAATGACACCGTCCTCTTACAGGCAACTCTCACTGACAGTAGCGACTCAGAAGCCGCGCAGAATACTGTCGCTCAGCTGCGCTCTTCGTTGCAATCAGTTGACAACCGTATACAAATTGGTGGACTGAGCGCAACACAACTCGACACCAAACAAAGCGCTCTAAGAGACCAACTGGTAGTCATCCCCGCGGTGTTACTTGTTATCACTGTTATTCTTGCAGCTCTCCTTAGATCATTATTAGCTCCAGTACTATTACTCGCCACTACAGTACTTTCATTTGGTGCAACTCTTGGTATTTCTGCACTATTATTCAATCACATATGGCAGTTCCCAGGTGCTGATCCGTCGGTTGTGCTGTATGGATTTATATTCCTTGTAGCACTCGGTATCGACTACAACATATTCCTTCTTACGAGAGTGCGTGAGGAGTCGCTTAAGATTGGCACAAAAAAGGGCGTGAGTATCGGGTTAATTGTAACTGGCGGAGTGATTACATCTGCGGGGATTGTATTAGCTGCAACCTTTGCGGCACTGGCGGTTATTCCTATTTTATTCCTTGCTCAACTTGCATTCATTGTGGCGTTTGGCGTCCTACTTGATACGATCGTAGTCAGATCCTTACTTGTACCTGCACTAGTGCGCGATATTGGAGCGTTGACGTGGTGGCCGTTCAATAACAGAATAAAATAACTGCTGCTATGCGGCGTATGTTTGAGTCGCGTCGAGCTTATTCGGATTATTATGTACTTTATCCCAATTAATTAAATGTTCGTTGCCAGCTGCCCGGTCGAATTCAGCACCGAACTCTTTAAAATGACGAACCGACCGCGCAATATTTCGCGGCAAGACTATACCGCCAATATGCGTATCTGGTATTTCATGATGATCAAAATATTGATGATGCCTAAACTGCTCGAGGTATTCGGCCGTATCTGCAATTGGATTACTTGCCATATGCACCAAGCTAACACCCTTGTGTAAGGGTATGCGATTACCCATAGCTTCACCGCTCAGCAAACTTGGAACCGTGCCTAGCATCATGCCTGCCAGGTAGGCTGGAGATGTCTCAACAGTATGAGCCCGTGCGCGAAGATTACCCTCGAGCGCAAATCGGGCGAAAGATGGTAACGATCGTAACAAATCAGATGCCGGCCAGGCACCATACCGCATGATATCTCCCACGCCCTCGAGTGCACGCTTACCGACACAAGGGTCAATCAATCGATAATGAACCACGTTTATGCCGGCATCATGTGCATACGGGTATTTTTTTCCACCTATCATTGCGCCGCGTGACTTACCGTACACCGCAGCAGTAGGCGGTACATGTGGATTGAGCGCCAAGATTTTTTCGCTTATCGCCATGGAGGTTTCGGCACTAAATGATTGTGAAACATTTGATGAGGCCAGCGCCACGCGTCCTAGACCACGTAGCCCAGTTTGCTTACCCCCACTAAACTCGGGCCCTTTCAAGAGTACTGGCACACCGACCTCACGAAGCAAGCGAGCCGCCACTTCATCATTCAAACCATGAATCCCGGTAGCAACCGGTGTATCAATATCAATATAAAAGTCATGCCTAGGCCCATCAAGTGGGCTATACAGAGCGCTCATGTAATCAATGCCGAAGTCAGATTCAGCCGCATACAGCTGCTTTACCCCATACGCGTCCCCGCTATTGTCATATAGTGTTTCTCGATCACCCTCGGCTATCACACGAACATCGGGATTAAAAATCGGCACAATCTCGGTGCCGTTTGCAAGTTCTGGGTACGTCTTTTCATCTTTCATTGCCCGCTCGAACAACATGTCTGGGGAGGGTGCCGCATAGTTACGTAGTAGTTTTGCTGCTCTCATGGTTACACCTCTTACTCTGTTGCTGTTGATGAGTGGTGATTCAAGCATACGCCCTGCGTTCCTAAAAAACAATAGCATTTTGAGTAACCTTAAGGCATAATAAAACCAGACAAATTTAGGGGGCATAGAAGTACTATCCAGCCAACGTTTATTACACGCTTTTGGCATCGACGCATTGCTGAGACGGCCGCATTTGTAGCATTGGTCATCCTTTGCTTATTCGCGTTGCCATATATTATTCCTGATAGCACAGTTGCATTACTGCTACCTGTATCGACGCTCAGTGGTAGCCTAGCAGCTGCTACACTCCTTGTATCTGTCGTTCTGTACTTTGTGACGCCGCGCCGTCGCCTATGGCTGGTCACATTCATCTTATACACATCGCTTACAGTAACGATTGCGAGCATTATCGCAACAACAGGCCATTCAAGCTCTCCTCTGATTGGGCTATGGATGGGTGTCGTAGTCTTTGCTGGAATATTTGGCTGGCTTGGCATAGGCCTTATCGGGCTTCTTCTAGCAGCACATAGCGCGCATCAATTCGTAACCGAAGCCTCAATCAGCAGTATTGTTATTGCTGTTATTGCAACACTAGCGTCACTTGTCGTTAGTTTTATTATTTGGCACTCGAAATCTGAGAAAGATACAAAACAAGACAAGGCGTACCGTGAGCTTGCTACAGAACTCAGCCACGAAGCGAATAAATCAGAAATTGTGATTAACGCCATCAATGACGGAGTACTCGCTGTTGATAAGGAGGGGGTAATTCAGCTCATTAATCCCGCAGCCACACAGCTACTGGGCTGGGGGCAAAATGATGCTATTGGATTAAGTTACGAATCTGTTGTCAAACTAAAAGACAAAGCCGATAAGCCAATCGCACCAGAAGACGACCCAATTGCTAAAGTACTTGGCGGCAACAGGGAAGTGCATTCAGAGGATTTCTCAATTTCGACAGAAGCTGGTAAAAAAATGCTGCTTTCAGTTGTTGTGTCACCACTTGGCCAGCCAGCCAACGGTGCCATTATGGTATTTCGAGATATGACCAAAGAGAAAGCTGAAGAACGTGAACAAGCGGAATTTATTTCTACCGCTAGCCATGAAATGCGTACGCCTGTAGCCAGTATTGAAGGGTACTTGGGATTAGCGCTCAACCCAGCCACAGCCACAATCGACGAGAAAGCCCGAGACTATATTCAAAAAGCCCAGGCTTCTGCTCAGCATTTAGGCCGGCTATTCCAAGACCTTCTTGATGTAACAAAGGCAGATGATGGCCGACTTAATAGCAGCCCAGTAGTAGTAGATACCGCTGCTTTTGTAGGTGATATTGCTGAGGGCCTTCGACCAAAAGCCCTCGAAAAAAATCTTCGTTTTGTGTACCAGCCACACGTTGACGATGCCGCAGCAGGCGACCGAAAACTCATGCCGGTGTACTACGTACATGCCGACAAAGATCATTTGCGTGAAGTAACTTCCAACCTCATTGAAAACGCTATTAAATACACCCTTACAGGCGACGTGGTGGTGAACGTTGTTGGTGATGACAGCCACGTGACTATTAGCGTGAAGGATAGCGGTATTGGTATTCCCGCTGAAGATATCCCTCATTTGTTCCAAAAATTCTACCGCGTAGACAATAGTGATACCAGGGAGATTGGCGGCACCGGATTAGGACTGTACCTTTGTCGAAGATTAGCAGAAGTAATGGGTGGCCGCATGACTGTAGAAAGTGAATACAAGAAAGGGAGTACGTTCTCACTTGTACTTCCGCGTATCGATCATACTGAAGCCGTTCAGCTGAAAGAATCCACTCCAGCTGTAGCCAAACCAACTCTGCAGCCATCACCAGCTCAGCTCCAGGTTTCTAGCGAAGCACCCGAGCAAGCACAAGTGCAACCACCAGTGGTAGCCCAAAACACTCAGCCACAAAAAATAACGCAAACACAGCCTGCACCAAGCAGTATTCCTCAGCAGCCCACACAAGCACCGCCGCTTCAAAATACACCCCAGCCAATGCCCACCGCCACAAGGCCTGGGCAAGACATTATACCGAGACGACCCGTAACTCAACAGGCACCCAATATTCCACTGTCACAGCTAGAACAGAATAAGGCACAGTATACTTCTCGACCAGTTCAAATTCCAAACCGTAGTACAAGTAATATATCGAATCAACCATAAGGGCTATAGCAATTTAAAAACGAAGCGGGTACAATAGGGGCAATATGACAAAAATACTGTTAGTAGAAGACGATAAAAGTCTTCGCGAAATATACGGGGTGAGGCTACTAGCAGAAGGCTACGACATTGTTAGCGCTGGCGACGGTGAAGAAGCTCTTGCAATGGCTATCAAAGAACGCCCACAACTGATTCTCAGCGATGTAATGATGCCAAAGATATCCGGCTTTGACATGCTCGATATACTTCGTTCGACTTCCGAGACTAAAACAATTAAGGTTATCATGATGACCGCACTTAGTTCTGAAGATCAACGACAACGCGGTGAGCAGCTAGGCGCCGATCGCTACCTCGTAAAAAGTCAGGTTGGCATTGAAGATGTCGTTCGTACAGTGCACGAAGTACTCGCAGACACACAAGCTGCTGCTCCAGCTGGCAGTCCGAGCCCAGCCCCTGATGCACAGCAATCTCCCCAAGTTGCCGCAGTGGCAGCACCGCAAGCTCCATCAGAGTCTGTCGCTTCCGCCCCTCAGCCAACCCAGGCTGCCCCAGTTCCGGCAACACCAGCACAAAGTGCGCCAGCTTCCGCTCCAACACCAGAACCATCAACTAGCCTACCACAACCAACGGCTCCATTCTCTACCGCACGCCCAGCTGGCCTAGCAGACCGAATTATCCAGCCTATCGAGCGGCCTGAATCGGATGACGAGCCGCTGACTAGCCTTATGGACAGGGAACTAAATCAACAAGCAGCCCCGCAGCCATTTACGCCACCGCCAGCCGCCCCTAGCGTACCACCAGCTCCAACAGCAGACGCAACTATGCAGCCGCCAACCCCTGCTACGGGTAACCCAACTGAATCTGTCCAGCCTCCAGTACCGGCCGCACTGCAACCATCCGAGACGCAACAATCGCCAGCAGACCCAGCAGGCACATACGAAGAAACACCGCGTCAATAATTCTGCTACTATACTAATACAGTGAGCAGTAAACCAATTCGTTTAAACAAACATCTTGCGCTATCTCTCGGTATTTCTCGTAGAGAAGCCGACGAGTACATTCAGCGTGGGCGTGTACACATAAACGGCGAAATTGCCCAGCTAGGGAATAGTGTTTTGCCAGAATCTGAAATTACGGTTGATGGCAAGCCGCTTCCTGGCTCAACAAAGCTTGAATACGTCGCGCTTCACAAGCCAGTCGGCTACGTTTGCTCGCGTAAGGCTCAGGGCGATAATCCCACAATATATAGTTTACTCCCAGCCTCTATGTCACACCTAAAGCCAGTTGGACGATTAGATAAAGATTCTTCTGGCATATTACTTCTGACTAACGATGGTGATTTTGCTCACCGTATGACGCACCCATCATTTCAAAAAACGAAATCATACATCGTTCAACTAGATAAGCCGCTTGAGCCACTTCATCAACAAATGATTAGTGACTATGGAGTAGAGATTGGTGACGGCCCCAGCAAGCTACACCTTGAACGCACAGACGACACGCGCCACGAATGGCGAATCACCATGCACGAAGGACGCAACCGTCAAATCCGTCGAACATTCTTAGCGCTCGGCTACACGGTTACATCATTGCATCGGCTTACATTTGGCTCATATACACTGAACAATCTTACTCCTGGCACATACGCAGCCACAGTGAAGCGTTAACCCCATCTGCTATACTCATATCATGCGTATAAGCAGAAGCGCTTTCACCATCGTCGAGCTCCTCATTGTCATTGTTGTTATCGCTATATTAGCAGCGATTAGTATTGTGGC
>JALRDS010000040.1 GCA_023259925.1 Candidatus Saccharimonadia bacterium | reverse complement strand
GTCAAACTTCTCTACGGCGCGGAGTAGGCCAGTATTCCCTTCCTGAATAAGATCAAGAAAATCGAGACCACGGCCAGAGTAGCGCTTGGCAATCGAAACCACAAGTCGCATGTTAGCCTCAGCCATTTTATCTTTAGGCTTACTGAGCTTTGCGGCTTTTGCTTCCAGTTTTGCACGCTCACTATTTGTTATATCTTCGTCTGCAAGTTTTTCTTGCACTTCAGCCAATGCCTCTTGGTTGGCAACAATTTCTTGAGCTAACGTCAGCTCTTCTTCGGCATTCAAGAGTGGGATTTTACCAATTTCACGTAGATACAAGCGAACCGAGTCATCTGAAACATCATCAAAGTACTGGTTAGAGTTTAGCGTATCTTCATCAGCTTCAAGCTCATCTTCAAGATCAGCCATATCTGGCTCACTTACACCTTCCAGCACATCGCTCTCGCCGTCAACCGGCTGGTTTAATAGATCATCGTCAGTATTGCCCATTAGGCAGTCTCCTTAATTAGCGTGAGTAGCTCGGAACGAAGCTTGGCGGCCATATCGTTGTCACCAGCCTCTTCGGCCTCACGGAGTTGATTGATTAATGTTACTTTGGTTTGTTTCTTGTGTTCAACTTCAGTTAGGCGGAGCAGTTTGGCTACCTCGAGTGAACTATCTTGATCACTCCAGCCATCATATCGTGTCTCGGCCTTTAACTGCACTATTTTAACATAGGTATCAAGTGGCTTCAACGCAGCTGGCAGCTCGTCATGCACGGGCTCACTGTGCTGCTTCAGCCAAGCAGCTAAGGTTTGGCGCCGCTCATCAACAAACATCGACGTGTCGAAATCTTGCAAGTGATGTCGACTAACGGGATTTGCGAGCAGTACCGCTAGTAAATTGTCTTGATACGGAACATCGTGGGTATCACCAGCTTGAGCAGCTGGTTGATGCTGAGCTTTTACTTGTTTTAATGCTTTAGCTGCTTCGGTATCACTTGATTCTAATTTTGCTCGAACAGCCTCGAGTGACGTGCCTGTCATCGTTGCAATCACGTTCAGGTAATGCTCCTGTTCAACCGAATCCGCTATTGCGCGAATAACGGTAAGTGCTTCAGAAGTAAAGCGGCGCTTCCCGGCTGCCGTAGTCATATCTTCACGAGCACCGTATTGTCTAATCACCCATTCTACAGCAGGCTCTGGCGACTCTGTCACACGCTTCCAAGCTGAACTATCTTGCTGAATTAACTCATCTGGATCTTTAGCACCCTCAGGCAAACTGATAATCGAAAGTTCTACCCCAACCGTATTCGCAATCGGAATAGCTCGTTCAGTCGCGGCAATACCGGCTTTATCGGCGTCAAAACTCAGTCGCACATCACCGCTCAGTCTCGCTAAACTCTTTAGATGCCACTCGGTTAATGCGGTTCCGGCACTTGCTACTACATTTTTAACCCCAGCCTGATGACTACTCACTACATCTAAGTTACCCTCAACAATAACTGCAAAATTCTGTTTGCGGATTGCTTCTTTTGCCTGCGACAGGCCGAATACTTGGCGTGATTTGTCGTAGATGAGCGTTTGTGGAGTGTTCAGATATTTCGGTGCTTTCGGATCATCAACAATAATCCTCCCAGTAAAGCCAATCACCTGTCCGCTCGGGTCCATTAAAGGCACAGTCATACGTCCCCTAAAAATGTCACCACCAAACCGATTTGTAAGCCCGGCTTCAGCTAGTTCTTTTTTACTAAAGCCTTTTTTACCCAAGAAACGAACAGCTGCCTCGCCATCATCTGGTGCGTATCCAATCCTAAACTCAGTAATAATTTCTTTGCTCAAGCCACGTTTTTTAAATACATATTCAAGCGCGTGCTGATTTTGCAGCAAGCTCTGTTGGTAGTACCGGGCCGCTAGTTCATTTGCTTCAATTAGCCGTCGCTTTTTCTTAGCAATATCACCTGATTGCTTTGAATCATAGAGCGATAAGTCGACTCCAGCCTTTCGCGCAAGTTGCTCCAAAGCAGCTCTAAAATCAAGCCCCTCTACCTCCATAATAAAGCTGAACACATCGCCACCCTTACCGGAGCTAAAGTCGTGCCAGATATGCTTTTCGGGGCTAACCGTAAAACTCGGTGTTCGCTCACTTGTAAACGGACTAAGGCCTTTGAAGTTACGACCAGCTCGTTTAAGCTGCACGTACTCGCCAATCACATCTTCGATGTTAAGCCTGGCTCTCACTTCTTCCTTAGCGTCTTGCATTACTTTGATTATACCTCGTGACCTCTGGGAAACGAAACATGGGGGCTTTAATGCACTCAACTTCCCCTTAGGTAATATTTATGCTTAAATTTATACAGCATGGAACCAAACTATCAACAACAGCCCCCCTATCAAAATGCCGACGTCGATTATCTAAATACGATTGCCCCCCAAACCCCTGTAAAAACGATCAATCCTTTTATTCTTTGGGGTGGAATTATTGCAGCATTACTGCTTGTTGTTTTAACAGTCGCTGGGCTTGCTAATAGCGGCACAGGCACCGAAACATTGCTTGCTCGTGTTGGCGCTACATCAAACAACCTAAAAGAGCTAACCGATGACGCAACTGACTCAATGCAGAGTAGCGAGCTACGCTCACTCAATAGTAATCTCAGCCTTGCGCTTGCGAATACAAATCGTGATTTATCCGAGCCATTAGCTGCTAAGAAAATAAACATAGAAAATGCCAAAAAGAATAAGGCTGTTGCAGAAGTCGCTCAAGAGTATAGCGAGATACGAGAGCGACTAGAAGATGCCCGGCTGAACGGTTTATATGACCGCACCTATACCCGGGAAATCATCTACCAACTAAAAACGCTAAGTAGCTACATGGGTCAGCTCTATGAATCGACCAAAGATGATGAGCTAAAGACTGTCCTAGATTCAAATAACGAGAATTTAATTGTACTCCTCGATGAGCTAAAGTCACTCACCAACGATTAAACGTTAGCAGCAACTAAATCGTAGCTCAAGCGCGCCAAATCTTTAATTTGATCGTCTTCGAGTTGCCCACTGCACAGAATTGTATTCCAGTGCTTCTTATTCAAATGATACCCTGGTTGAACACTCTCATAGGTTTCACGCAAAGTTTCAGCCAACTGTGGATCACATTTTAAACTAACCCTTAGTGGCTTACTGTCATCGACAATAATAGCAAACATCTTACCGGTACCAGAGTCTTTATCGCCCACCTTATAAACACTCGTACCCTCACCAAACGGAAAATCAAGCCACGTATTTGGGTACGCAAGTAGCTGTGTTTCAAGTTCTTTATGCGTCATACTCGCACCTTTCCTAAGTAGTACTGAAGCTCCTCAATGCTACCGCGAATATCCTCCATAGCCCGGTGCGCTTCGGGTTTTGTAAATCGCTTACCGTACTTACCATCAAACACCACTTTCCAAGCACTTACATCAAGCATACGATAGTGCAATCGAGCATCAAGTCGCGGCCACTCATTCTCTATAAATTTGCGATCTTGATGGATTGAATTACCAGCAAGGAGCACCGGCGAACCATCTTCAAAGTGCTCATTAACGAAATCAAGTAGTTCGTTCTCAACCGTACGCCCATTTTTTCCTGTATCGTTTTGCGTCATCAGCGCGTCACGTACGTTAGAATATTTCTCCCAAAACTCCCCCACCATACGTGTTTTCATAAGATTTGGACCAACTTTTTTCACGGCCTCATAGCGTGCGACTTCATTGAATTGCCAATCAGTTGCAATTGCCGCCACTTCTAAAATACGGTCTTCTTTAGGGTCCAGGCCGGTCATTTCAAGATCAATCCATAGTATAGCTGCTTGTTTCATTACAGTTAATTATACCATCGTTAGTGCTTGACTTTGACAAATGATGGGTTTATTATTTAAACTTCCGGAAATACCGGAAGTCTCGACGAAGGGAATGTTGTACATGTCTTCTTCTCGGTGCAAAATCAACGCCAAGACCGTTCGACGCACTATCAAGAACGAGCACATCACGGGCGTCAGTCTGGAGGTCTGCGCGATCAACAT
>JALRDS010000017.1 GCA_023259925.1 Candidatus Saccharimonadia bacterium | reverse complement strand
TAGTCCGGTAGTATCTGCGCTCCAGAGCATGCCACCGACTTCATTCGCTCAGACGATATACCAAAATAATCACGTAGCAAGAATGGATACGAACGGCTACTTACATGGCATTCATTTAAATTCTCGGTACCAGGCAAGTAGTACGAAGACCCATCGGATTTCTGTCCGATATCTCCCTCACCGCTAGTAAATGAGTCACCTATCGCTAAATACTCTAGTTGTGTTTCAGCCTGAAAATCGCCAGCCCGAAGTGGGGTTTGGTAGATTGTCGGCGTCATCATATCAGCTGGATCGCTATATTCGTATGATACAAAATACAAGGTGTCACCATCTGTATTGAAGCGAGTCGCCATAGCCCCACGGGCTTCGTAGTAATTCGAGTAGTGTGACCTGATGGCAGCTTGCAGCCGCCCACTATCACTTGGGCAAGAACGACCACGTAGTTGATCCCGCAAGTCGACATTGTACGCAGTTACGTCGAGGCCACAGTCATCTGTAAGCACATGCACAGTAGGAGTAACGTTGTAGTCGAACGTAGCGACTAACAACCCGTCATCTGTTACAAGATAGGTCATATTGGCATTACTTCCAACCCCATATGTATGCACATATTCAGAAAAAGCCTTTATCTGACGGGTGGCGGTATCTAATCTCACAATCCCAGCTCCCATGATTTCAACAACCATCCATCTACCGTTATTCGAAATACCTACAGCGCCGCTAGTTACCGGACTATTATCGGCACTTGGAATGAAGTTTCTGCTAACCCCCGGCTGAAGTTGGTACTGTACTGGTTCACCGATATTGTTAGAGCGAACTAAGACTGTGTGGAAATTAGGAATATATGTGAGTAAATGGTTATTCGTGAATCCCGCCGTAAGAGTATTAAAGTGTAGGTCATTACTCGATGGCACAGACAGCGGTAAACGTGTTCCCATGTTTTCTACGTGGTATAGATTCTGGTCGGCACCCAGGCCAACTACGAAATAACTTTGCACATAAGAACCACCCCACCCATTTGGAAATTGCTTGTGATATATAGCGTAGCGGAAATCGGGTCGCTGGTATATGCACACAGTTCCAACTTCAGGAAAGGCACTCACCCCAACAACGGTAGCGCTCGTAGAATAGCATCCCTGGCCAGCAGTACTGTTAGTAATAGTTTCTCGTTCACCCCAAGTAAACGTACCAGTTGTCCAGCTACCCGATGCGCTTACAGGCGCGGTACTGCATAGCGATAGCATTATCGTACTTATCAAAATACCAGCTACAACACGTGCAGCAATCCCCACAATGATACCCTCGCAGTTACGTTGTATTTTTTAAGTATAAACTAATCGTAGTAAAAAGTGCAATGGTTTTCTAGCAGTCCTACTGAAGCAATGTAATGCTCAGTGCTAGCACACCCATTCCCCCAATGAATCCATAGGTAGTTTGACGCTGCTTAGTTTCGAAGCGATGTGCCGCCGGCAGTATCTCGTTTACCGCAATAAACACCATCATTCCAGCTACTACACCAAACACCCAGCCATACAGAATATCGTTCAAGAAATTGCGCAACAACAAGAATCCGAGCACGGCGCCGACTGGCTCAGCAATACCAGTAGCGGTCGCAATCGCAATAGAACGGAATTTTTGCTTAGTAGCGGCGTAAAGCGGGCCCGCAATCGCAATTCCTTCTGGAATGTTGTGTATTGCAAGTGCAACAGCGATAGTTATACCTACGCCTATATCCTCGTAGGCTGTCATGAACACTAAAAATCCTTCAGGAAAATTGTGTAAACAGAGTGCTAACCCAATAAACAGTCCGCCGCGCATTAGCTTTCGCTTTAGTGCGGCATTTGATTCTTCACTCTTGCCTTCTTGATCATCAAGGTTAATGTCGCCAGGAATTAGCCGGTCAACAACGACCATTAATCCAACACCCATAAAGAATGCGAGTGCCATCATGCCATACGCAGCGCTTGGATTATCGTTAATTGCTGTAAATGAATCGAGACTTTTAGCAATGATGTCTGTTAACGATACGTACAAAATTGCGCCAGCAGAGAACCCGAGCGATACCGCCATAGCAGCACGTGACGTAAAGCGTTGCATAGTTGCAAGCAGCGCACCAATAAATGTGGCGGCTCCGGCTAAGAATGTAAGTGATAATGCTAGCAAGAAATCCACTAAACGCGTCCTCCCTTACTTACCTGTAAAAAATCTGGTAATGGTGTATTAAATTTAACTTCAGCAACACTTCCAATCGTCTCTTTGTCATTAAGATGAGGATATTGGACTCGATATGCTGCCATAACATCTCCAAATACGGCATCATTCCAGCTAAACCCTAGCTGATCTGCAGTCTCTCTCACTTTATCACCACTATCTGACTCAATTTCTACATAAGGATTAAGCCACGGCCATTCGTCAATCATTATTTCAGTAGATTTAAATCGCCATGTCTCACGCTTCGTCTCCTGGTAGGTATGAGGTGCGAGACCCGCCTGAGTGAGCAAAGCAATAGTTTGTTCAAAATCATTTACAATAACCTCAATTTCTTTCGCACCATGGAGCGACAAGTCATCAAACTGCTTGTATGTCATAGTGACTTTGTCACCTTCATCGCGGACACGCAAAAAAGAATCTTTACCTGTTCGCATATACTCGCTATCAATGGCAACTCGCCGCATCAGTCTCATTGGCTGCTCACATTCCGCTCCAATCTCACGTAAACGTCCTCGAACATCCTCAATATCAACATCAACGAACTTTGCTTCAATTTCAGTTTTCATTACAGTCCGCGCTTACCCGCTTCGATGGTAAAAATAATTACATATACCGTAATTAGGGCTACGGTGAGTGATGAATCTTTAAGGATGGTTTTAATAGTCATAATGTTACCTGTTTTATGGGAGCAAGAAGGTGCGACAGTTGCCGCACCCAACCTGCTTGCCTATATTCCTAAAGTTGTTAACTAGTTATCTTTTTTGCTGCCGCCGGCATTCACTTCGTAGCTAGTGTTGGTACTTTCAAAGAAGTTCACCAGTTCTAGCGTATCGTTGGCTGCGGCCATCCACTTAGCTGGGTTGCTCACCTTATAGTGAGGTTCAAAACCAAGCTCTTCAAGGCGACGATCGGTAAGGTACTTAACGTACTGGTTTACGTAATCAGCATTCAGGCCCAAAATACCCTTTGGCAGAAGGTCGTTGTTGTACGCCTCTTCCATTTCTACAGCGTCGAGAATCATTTGCTTAATTTCATCTGCGAATTCTTCGGTCTGAAGGTCCTCATTTTCTTCAAGCACAGTAAGAATAAGGTTAATACCGAACTTAAGGTGCAAACTTTCGTCACGAATCACCCAGTCCATCAATGAACCAAAGTTGCGCATAAGGTTACGCTGACGGAAACTTAAGGCTACCATGAATCCACTGTAGAACCAAATACCTTCTAAGATAATGTTGTAGGCAATTAAGTTCTTAACGAAGTCTTTTTTACCTTCTGTAGTAGTAATATCAAGCGTATCTTCAGTCATTCGCTTAATGTACTTCGTTTCGAATTCTTCCTTTGCCTTCATGCTTGGCACTACAACATGGTTTTCGTAGGCCTGGTCACGATCAATTGGGAAGGTTTCAAGTACGTATTCAAAACTCATGCAGTGGTTGGCTTCTTCCCACATCTGCTTCGCGAGGTAGAGGTGCGCCTCGGGAGCGTTGACGTAAGGGTAGACGCCGAACGCGAGTGCCTTATTAACCAGCAGCTCGTTGGGGTTGAAGTAGCTCATCAAGAAGGTGATGGCGTGACGTTCCTCGTCGGTCATCTTCTTG